>ONYJ01000063.1 GCA_900322025.1 uncultured Bacteroidales bacterium
CCTAAATTCTTTGAAGACTGGTGGAAGCAGCAGAATCTTACTCCGGAAGAAAAGCAGTCGGCAAATGAACAAACTAAAAAGGAACGCCGAGAAATTATAATAGACCTTGCAGATCTTAAAGGTTTTAACCCTCAGCCGTACTTTGTTATGTTTAACGCTTGCTACAACGGAAGCTTCCATCGCAAGGGCAATATCAGCGGATATTATATTTTCGGAAATGGAAGAACTGTTGCCTGTCAGGGTAATACTGTTAATGTACTGCAAGACAAGTGGACTTACGAATGCATAGGAATTATTTCATTAGGAGCCAGAATAGGAGAGTACAACCGCTTGGTTCCAACTCTTGAGGGACATTTGATAGGCGACCCTACCTTCCACTTTAAGTCTGAGGCAGATATTGATTTCAAAGGCGTAATTGCAGCAAACCGTACAAATGCCGCTTATTGGAGAAATCAGCTGGAGAGTCCTTATCCTGTAATACAAAATGTAGCCATGCGTATGCTCAACGATTTAGGCCAGATCTCTTCTGCAGAAATACTCCAGAAGATGAGGGAAAGTAAATTTGGTACAGTAAGAATGGAGTGTCTGACCCTTCTCTCAAAAAGAGATACCGATACCTTTGTAGAGGCTCTCAAGCTTGGCCTTAGAGATAGATATGAAGTAGTAAGAAGGCGTGCAGGCGATCTTTGCGGCAGATGTGGCGACCCTCGTGTGGCAGAGGCCATGATGAATGAGTATATTAACTATCCGGAGCAGAAGAGAGTGCATTATAATATCTCCACAAATTTCTTGAATATGAACCATCAGGCTCTAAAAGACGCGGTAAAAAAAGTGGAGCCTACCATGACATATCTTAACAACAAGCAAGTTATAGAAGATGTTATAAAAGAAATAGACCGCAATGTAAAGAGATATACCAATACAGTAAATTCCATCATGGATAAAAGCGGAAAGGAAAAAGAGCGTATTTCAGACATCCGCATGACCAGAAACTATAATATCCACGAGGCCATTCCGCAGTTCCTCCAGCTTCTGGCCGATAAGGAGAACTCTTTGACTATAAGATTAAATATGGCAGAGGCTCTCGGTTGGTATGTTTATTCTTATCGCAAGCAGGAGATAATAGATGGCTGCCAGAAGATACTCAACGAGAATTCTGATATAGAACCGGAACTCAGAGGAGAAATAAACCAGACAATCCTTCGATTGAGGTAAGCTTTGCAGCAAATATTTTAAACAGCACCGTTTTTCTGTACTGGAAATTCGGTGCTGTTTTTATCTTTGCATAAAGAACAGCATCAAATAATGATTCAGAGAATAAGATATATTGATGTGCTTCGTGGATTCGCTATGCTTTCTATAGTTTTGTTCCATTGTCAAGGACATGAATATGTATGGTATCTGTTGTCGTCTTTTCATGTGCCTCTGTTTTTCTTTATCTCGGGAATGCTGTTTAATGCGGATAAGTTTCAGTCTTTCGGGAGTTTTTTCAAAAACCGCTTTAAGAGGCTTTATATACCATTTTTAGTGTGGTACATATTGCTTTTGCTCTACTGGCTTCTGATAGAAAGGCAATACAGAGAATTGGATATACCGCCAATATATGCAATAGCCGGTATTTTCTGGGGCAGTGGTGCCGAAAAATGGATTTATCCCGGAGGTCCTTTGTGGTTTTTGCCTGCACTTTTTTCGCTGGAGATTGTTTATTTTCTGATATGCAGGCTTTTTCAAAACAAGTGGCAGAGGGTGGTGTGCCTAATGGTCTTATTTATAGCCGGAGCCTTTCTTGCTCCTTCGCCCTATGATTTGCCGGCAGGCGGAGTGAGTGCACTTTTAGCCATTCCCTTTTTTATTGTCGGTCGTATAGCAGGGAATAATCTTAAAAAACCCCTTCCCCCTCTTAATGTTTTTATTGTTATGCTGCTTTCCGGATTTTTGTCTATGTGGCTTTGCACTAAGGGACATTTCAACCTAATGAGGCTTACGGTAGATAGTTATCTGTATCTGCTTACGGTTCCTTTTTTTGGCATAGCAGCATTATTGTGTCTGTCTTACATTATAGGAAAGAACAGGATTTTGGAGGCAATAGGC
>ONYJ01000205.1 GCA_900322025.1 uncultured Bacteroidales bacterium
GTAATTTTGCAGCTTCGGATACTAATTATGTTTGAAGTTTTTATTAAAGGAATAATAGTAGGGCTTGGGGCTTCCATACCATTGGGGCCTGTGGGGGTGCTTTGTATCCAGAAAACATTGAGCAAAGGTAGATTGAGCGGTTTTCTTAGCCGCCTGCGGCAATAGGTAATGTGCTGATTATAAAGCATTAAGGATTTGCGAAGCAGACATAATCGTTTCTGAAAATGCGGCAGGGTATTATGTAGTTAGAGGTATTACTTAAAACTACTGCTTCTAAATAGCTGTATGATAAGAGTTTTATTAATTTTGCTAAGAAATAACTATTAATTATGGCAAAGAAAAACAAAAGAAAAATCATATTTATCTTTTTTCTTCTATGTTTTGCTTTCTATCTTTTTGTACAATGTGCAAAAGATGATGCTTTTAGCAAAGAACAACTTAACGAGATGATAACAGCTAATGTAGATCATGGTTCAAGCGGCATTTATACATTACCGGTAAACTTGAACAAATACAATCTGTTGCCACTCACAAAAGGAGTGCCTATCGATACAGCCTACTCAATTCGGGTAGATTCACTATTAGATTACGAAGGTAAGCGTGTGATGTTGTTTGACAGTGGTTGGAGTTACTGTCAAGTACCTTTTAAGTCCAATAAAATAGGTATTTATGCAGCAATAGCGCCAAAATTAGGGGAATATAAAGATTCATTAGTAACGATTAAATGCTACTACTTGTTGGTAGAGAGTCTTAAAGAGCCCATACGAAACGAGTACTCTGTTACTATGATTCCAACCTATACTTACCATAAGAATAATCCGAATTATGATTTCATTGATAAGCCTTCGTTTTCTGGATATATATTATATTCTCTGAAGAATGGTACATTTGTACGAGGTGAAGTATATGAAGGCGGGGCCTTGATGGATATAACACTTAGAGCAAAAACAGACACCTCTGCTAATACTAAATCTTACGAAGAGGATTGGTGGAATGGAATTTCTGGGCCTCATTTCTCCTTAGATGCTATAACTGTAACCCCTGCAGTTAGTATGAAAGATCTGCAAAGATGGATGGATAGTAACTACAAGCCTAATTACAATATAGAAATTCAGCCTCAGGTGGATTATGTAGTCGACTATGGCAGTGGCGGTGGTAGCGGTAGTGATAAGAAAACTCGCAGTGCGGAGATGCAGTATACAGTAACTTGCGTTATTGATAATTGTGCAAGCAAGAGTACAGATAAAGTAAGTATAACAAAAGGCTCAGTTTTTACTCGCACTCTTCCCAATGATGAGGGCAATTGTTTGTTCGTAGCTTGGATTGGCTCCGATAGTGAAGTTAGCAGTTCAAATAGGACTATTAGTTTTAAAGTCACTAAGGATGTTACAGTTACAGCAAAATATACCTCTCCAACAAAAAATTCAGCTTGTTATAAACTTATGGAGTTCTTAGGTAAAGAAGGGCGATTACAGATGATAGATACATTAATAAAACTCTATACTGCAGAAAAAGAATACGCAATCCTCATAGATAATAGGGGCAAGATCACTTCTGTTGAGGGGATATCTGGGAAGGTTAAATTAGGAAATGTCTTTACTCATGGTACACAGTACGTCTGCATATCACATAGCCATAATAGTGAGTATATTTGCACTCCAAGTGCCGAAGATATTGCTTTCTTTATTCTAAATAGGAGTTTATTTGTTTCTCAAGAATCTGCAGTATTCGATATTATTGGAGGAAATGACAATAAGGATTTATTTTTTTTATTTGCACTGCATATAGCAAATGAGAAGAGAGTAACGGAACTTTACATAGATTATTTAAAAAACAAAAACAAATATCCCTCACTGGAGGAATTCATGGAAAATAGGATATGGGAAAAGATTGAGAGGAAGAAGCTTCAGTATAAACTCAATAGAGGCAACATTTTTTTGCAACTTACGAAGGAAGAGGAGTTGTCCATAATATCACCTATCTTAAAAGAGATAGGCTTGTCGTATAGTTTAATTGATATTA
>ONYJ01000030.1 GCA_900322025.1 uncultured Bacteroidales bacterium
CTTTTCCCAGTTTTCATCGGAACCGATGTATTTGCTGTGATCTACTTTATCTCTCAAAGAAACCTGCGCTGTGTACTGCTCAAATTTCAATGTCTTAAATATATATAGAACTATATCTATAACCTTGCAGAACTCATCTTTAAGCTGGTCTGGCCTTACAAACAGGTGAGCATCATCTTGAGTGAAGCCTCTTACACGAGTAAGGCCATGAAGCTCACCGCTCTGCTCATACCTGTAAACGGTACCAAATTCGGCAAATCTTATTGGCAGATCCTTATACGAACGAGGTTTGGTCTTGTATATTTCGCAGTGGTGCGGGCAATTCATCGGCTTGAGCAAAAATTCTTCACCCTCTTGAGGGGTGGTAATAGGCCTAAACGAATCTTGACCATACTTTGCCCAGTGTCCGCTTGTTACATATAATTCTTTTTGTCCTATATGAGGTGTGATTACCGGCAGATAACCATAATCGCTCTGCACCTTACGCAGGAAATTTTCCAGACGAGTACGCAGCGCAGCTCCTCTAGGAAGCCATAGCGGCAACCCAGCTCCCACTTTCTGGCTAAAGGCATAGAGTTCCAAGTCTTTGCCAAGTTTTCTATGATCTCTTTTCTTGGCCTCTTCAAGCACCTTCAGATACTCATCCAACATACTTTTCTTAGGAAAAGTTATTCCGTATATACGGGTGAGCTGCTTTCGTTTTTCATCGCCACGCCAATAAGCTCCGGCAATGGATGTTAGTTTTATTGCTTTTATCGCCGATGTGGACAGGATATGCGGACCACGGCAGAGATCTGTAAAGTTTCCGTTGGTATAGAAAGATATTGTACCATCTTTAAGTTCACTTATCAACTCTGTCTTATATTCATCACCCTTTTTGCCAAAAAACTCAAGGGCTTCCTCTTTTGGCACTTCTGTACGCACATAACTCTCGCCAGTACGGGCCAATTCCAACATCTTATCCTCAACTTTCTTTAAATCTGCTTCTACGATAGCTTTATAGCCCAGATCTACATCATAATAAAAGCCATTGTCTATGGCAGGTCCGATACCAAACTTTATACCTGGATACAAGGCCTCTAAAGCCTCCGCCATAAGATGCGAGGAAGAATGCCAGAAAGCCTTTTTTCCCTCTTCATCTTCCCACTTATGAAGCCGTATATGGGCATCTTCTTCTATAGGGAATCTAAGATCCTGAACCTGATCGTTTACAGAGACAGACAACACCTCTGCGGCAAGACGGGGGCTAATGCTCTCCGCTATCTGATAACCAGTAATGCCTTTTTCAAATTCTCTTACACTTCCATCGGGAAATGTAATCTTTACTATACTCATAGTACCGATATTATAATTAATAATTAAGTGCAATACATAGCACTTGTTTTCAATAGCCTGCAAATTTAGCAATTATTTGTATATTTGTACCTATAAAATCATGTAGTTTACATTATGGAAGAACAGCAAAAAAACAGCGTGCGTAAAGTTAACAGCGCTGCCATGGAAGGTCTGAAACTCGCCCTCATTGGCATTGTATTCACACTTTTAGCTACCATTCTAAATGAATCTATAAGCGTCCTTATCGTATTATTAAAACTTGGGGCCACAATCACATTCTTGTGGTGGGCAATGAAAAAGTTCAGCACCAGAAATGCTGCACTTAAAGGCTACACTACCTACGGACAGGTTTTTTCATACGGCTGGCTAACCTCTTTATTTTCCGGCATCGTATTAGCCTGCTTCTTCTTCATACAATACACATGGATAATGCCAGAGACCATGGAAGAAATCAGGCAGGTATATATTTCTCAACTATCTGCTATGCGTGTAGAAGGCCACACAATAGAACTATTGGAGAATAATCTGATGGTGATTATGGCATCAAGCGCCATTATTTCTGCCCTGATATACGGATTGATATGGTCGGCAATCTTGGCTTCATTTACTAAAGTCAATCCAAATCCGATGAATACAAATACTCCGGAAACTATTTAATTTACCATGGATATCTCTGTAGTTATCTCCATTTTCAACGAAAAAGAATCGCTGAGAGAACTGGTAGCCGGCATTGTAGAAAATCTTAGCAAAGCCGCTCTATCGTATGAGATAATTATGGTAAACGACGGCTCTACAGACGATAGTTGGGCTGAAATACTTCAATTGGCACAAGAACAAAAACAAGCCAACAGAAACGGAGTAATACGCGGAATATGTTTCCGAAGGAATTACGGTAAAAGTGCGGCTTTATACTGCGGTTTTGAGGCGGCACAAGGCGATGTGGTTTTTACCATGGATGCAGATCTGCAAGACGATCCTAAAGAATTACCGGAGCTTTATCGTATGGTTAAAGACAATGGCTACGACTTGGTAAGCGGTTGGAAAAGAAAGCGGTTAGATAATCGCTTTACTAAAAACATCCCTTCAAAAATATACAATGCCACTGCAAGATGCGTTACCGGCATCAAACTTCACGATATGAATTGCGGACTAAAGGCCTACAAAAGGGAAGTTGTAAAAAATATAGAAGTGTACGGCGAAATGCATCGGTATATTCCATTTTTAGCAAAAGAGGCAGGTTTTACAAAAATTGGAGAAAAGGAAGTAACTCACCACAAGCGCAAATATGGTAGCAGCAAGTTTGGCATGAGCCGGTTTATTAACGGCTACTTAGATCTTATGAGTCTGTGGTTTCTGCAAAAATTCGGGAAGAAGCCTATGCATTTTTTTGGCGTTTGGGGCACTCTGATGTTCATCATAGGTGGGCTGATAGCTATTTGGATAATAACCAGAAAACTCATACTCCAACACCTTATACAAAATCAGTTTAACACACAAGGATATTCCGATATAAAACTGAGAGCAGTAACAGACCAACCGCTGTTCTATCTGTCTCTCGTAGCCATAATACTTGGTGTAATGCTGTTCCTCACAGGGTTCATAGCCGAACTGATAAGCCGCAATTCTGCCCAAAGAAATACCTACAAGATTAAAGATAGTTTCTAATAACGATTGGGGGCTACTTTCCGGAAAAGTTTCTTACAAATCATGCCGACCACTGTACATATTGCACAGTAAAGCACTGCCAGTATTACGGCAGATAGTATGTCTAACGAAAATTCGGGAATAATTCTCTGAATCAATATAACAACATAAGCATTCAGAAGATTTAAAAATAAATGTCCTATATATACCCAAAGTGTATATCTGCCCAGAAACGGTAAAATCTGCAGAGCAGAGTTCTTTTTTGCAAAAGAAATGCCCATAGGGTGTATAAGCCTCACTACCGAAAGGCATAAGGCAAAGGCTAAGAATGTTTGTATCAGTCTTATAAACATATCTCCCAAACAAACATAATGAAATTTGGGTTGGTAGTTCCATGGCAAAGCATGAGCAACCATTAATCCTGCCAACAAAACCAGAATAGCTACCCACAACGGCAACTTGTTAAGCCATAACATAAGCTTCCGCTTACGAAATATCACACCGGTAATAAAGAATGGCAAAAAGGCAAAAGTTCTCTGAAAAGAAAACTCTCTGTCCAAAGGAATAAAGCCACAGGCTAAGGCAAGCAGCAAAGCTGCCAACAGTAATACTACATCAGATATACCCTTAAAAGAATACCAAAGAAATAAACGCCAAAAAATTAACGACACAAAATACCATAATGCAGGAGCCGGCACTATAAGCATATCCCAAGAGAAATCACAATCACAACAAGTTAGCAAAATATAAGCTGCCTGTGTTCCTGCATAAATGAGTAAGTTTTGCAAAAGCCATATTTTCTGCCGTTTACAATCTATTTTCCGAGGAGAAAGAAAACCAGATAAAAACACAAACACCGGCATATGAAAAGAGTAGATAACCTTTTGTATTTGCAGGCCATAATCTTTGAATCCGATATGCCCCAATACCACAAGAAAAATCATAAGGCCTTTTAGGGTATCTATCCCAACATCTCTGTTCTGTATTGCACAATTACTCATATTTGCCAAAGATAGGGGAGATAGGCGTTGAACACAAGCAAAAACATAAAAAAGTTAAGTACGATTTCAGATTTTTACAATTCCATAATTACACGAACACCATTCTTTTCAACAAATTCTTAACTTTACTCTCCAACATCTTAATCATTATGTTATGAAAGATTTTAGAATAGCTATAACAGTCATCTTGTCTTTAGCAATTACTTCGTGCGGCAGGATAAAAGACGGAGAATACACGTTGCACCTACTCACTACCAACGATGTACACGGGGCATGGTTTGATGCTACATATACAGACGGCAATTCCCAAAACTCCCTTTTTGCAATAAGCCGGCTCGTAAATAATTTCAGAGACAGCGTAGGCACAGATAATGTTATTCTGTTAGATGCAGGAGATTGCCTGCAAGGCGACAATGCACCCTACTATTTCAATAACATAGATACAATCAGCCCACATCTGTTTCCAAGATTGCTCGCCTATATGAAATACGATGCTGTTGCCATTGGTAATCACGATATAGAAACCGGCCATTCGGTTTATGACAGGGTATGTAAAGAAATGAATGATGTAGGCATTCCGTTTTTGGGAGGAAATGCCATAAAAAACAGCAGTTCGATATCTGAAAAAGAGGGAGAAAAAAGCGGCTACCCATTCTCTGACAGATATTTTCAGACATACAAAATCATAAATAGAGGCGGTCTTAAAGTAGCTATACTCGGATATACTAACCCGAATATGAAAGCTTGGCTTATGGAAGATATTTGGAGCGGCATGCACTTTATCTCACTTATTCCTCTGATTCAGCAAGATGTAGATAGGATAATTGCAGCAGAGAAGCCGCAAATTGTCATAGTGGCCATTCACTCCGGAACCGGAGAAGGGAAAGGCGACAGTTATGAGAGCCAGGGGTTAGATCTGCTATCGCAACTAAGGGGAGTTGATTTTCTGGTATGCTCACACGACCACAGACCATACATAGCCCAAAACGACAGTATATGTCTGATAAATTCCGGAAGCCATGCAAAGAATGTAGGACACGGCCAAATCACCCTCACGGTGCAAAACGGAAAAGTAGTTTCCAAAACTCTAAGTGCAGAAAACATACCTGCAAACTTTAAGCAGATAGACACAAGCATGAAACAGCTATTCCAACCTGAATATCAGAAAGTAAAAGAGTTTACTCTTACAGAAGTAGGGAGTCTGGATACAGACATACACACTCGCGATGCCCTTATCGGCATGAGCAGCTACATAAACTTGATACACACGCTTGGCCTCACAGAAACAGATGCCGATATTTCTATCGCAGCACCGCTTTCATACAATAAAACAATAAAGGCAGGCACCTTGCTATACAACGACCTATTCTCAATATATCCGTATGAAAACCAATTATTTATAGTAACCCTATCCGGGCAGGAAATCATCAATTTCTTAGAACATTCGTATAATAATTGGATTACAGACATAAGCTCGGGTCATCTTCTTAACATAGCACCTCACAACGACCCTCGAAACAATCAAGAGAACTGGTCTTTTGTAAACCGCTTCTATAACTTTGATTCAGCTGCCGGCATCTACTATACCGTAGATATAGAAAAGCCTGCCGGAGAAAGAATAAAAATATTGTCAATGGCAGATGGAACTCCTTTCAATCTCAGCAAGCAATATAAAGTAGCCATGACATCCTATCGTGCCAGCGGTGGCGGCGGCTTACTGCAGCAAGCAGGAATAAATCCTGATAAGATAGACGAAAGAACCGTGGAAAAGCTCGCTGAATATCGCGAAATCCTATACCACTACCTCAAAAAGCATAAAGCCATCACACAAGACGCCATATCAGACCGCAACATAATAGGAGGCTGGGAGTTCATCCCAAGACTCAAGGCAAAGAAACTCCTGGATGCAGATATGAATCTGCTCTTCTATAAATAAATACCCTAAAAGAGATTATCCGAATATTTATTCTTAATTGCTACAAGGCCTCTGCGGCATCGCGAATAGCCTCGCTCATTGTAGGGTGAGGGAAAACGGTGTTTTTAACCTGTTCTGCTGTGGCACCTAAATCCAGGGCTAATACCATTCCGCCGATAATCTCCGTAACATCTGCTCCAATAAGGTGTACTCCAAGGAGTTTGTCGGTATCGGCATCGCTTATTAGCTTTACAAAACCATCTGTTTTGCCTGCAGCAGTAGCCTTGCCGGAAGCCATAAACATAAACTTACCCACTTTGTAATTGAGACCAAGTTCTTTTACCCTACGCTCTGTCATACCGGCAGAAGCTATCTGAGGCATGGTGTAAGTAGCACCGGGAATATGCTCATAATTAATCGAATGAAATTTCACCGGCCTACCTTCCAAATCTACTTTCTTTTCGTCTTCTGCTATATGTTCCACACAGGCAACAGCCTCAGCTGAAGCCATATGTGCCAAAGCAGGAGTAGGTATTACATCGCCAATCGCATAGATATTGGCTACCCCCGTATGATAGAAATTATTTACTTGTATCTTGCCTTTGTCTGTGGTAATGCCTACATTTTCCAAGCCCAAATCTTGTGTATTTGGAGCAACTCCTACTGCACAAAGCACCCTCTCTACTTTAATTTTCTCTTCTCCCTTCTTACTTTCTACGGTTACAATAACATTTTCGGGATCTAAAGAGCCATCTTCCAACTTAGCCTGCGTATCTATATCTATACCGCAAACCTTAGTGCTTACCATTACCTTCATTCCCTCCTTACGGAAACTGCGACTAAGCTGAGCAGATACTTCATCATCTTCCAATGGCACTATTCTATCTAAAAACTCTATCAGATAAACCTCACTACCCATTGAGCGGTAGAAATATGCAAGCTCGCTACCTATTGCTCCTGAACCTATTACCGCCAAAGACTTAGGCAGAGATTTTGGAACAAGAGCACTCTTATATGAAATAATCTTCTCTCCATCGAATGGCGCAAAAGGCAGGGCTTTAGGGTGCGCACCGGTGGCAATTATTATATACTTACCTTCTATTGTGCACTTTCCGCCGTCCGAAGTGCAGGACTTTGCCTCTTCGCTGCAACAGTCTGGATTACACTCCACAGTTACAGAATGTTCGCCTGTTAAAACAGCCTTACCGCGAATAATTGTAATTTTATTCTTCTTGAACAGAAACTCTATGCCCTTGCGCATCTTATCCGCTACATCACGCTCACGCTCAACTATCTTTGTAATATCGGCCCTAAGATCTTTAGTACGCTCCGGATCTGCTACATTATCTCCATCAAAGGAAATTCCGTATGAGGCCAAGTGCTTGAATGCCTGAAAAGTCTCTGCAGATTTCAGTAGAGCCTTAGTTGGAATACACCCCCAATTCAGACATATTCCTCCAATCTCAGCCTTTTCTACAACCGCTACATTAAACCCATACTGTGCGGCCTTTACAGCGGCTACATACCCTCCCGGGCCAGAACCTATAATAATTACATCGTATTGCATTGCGATAATATATTTAATTACTAATCAACACCTTGTCCATGACAGTTTTTGTATTTCTTGCCACTTCCGCAAGGGCAAGGGTCGTTTCTGCCTACTTTCTTTTCGGCATGAACCGGCTGATTGCTTCTTTCCTGCCGCCCTGCTGCTGCAGCTGCCTGTGCCGCCCCCTCGTCTCTACGCATACTCATACGGCTCATATCTGTCTTTTTTCTGCGAGCCTCCTGACGAAGCATATTGTCGTTTTCCTCTCTTAATGCCAACTGGGCTCTTACCAAAAAAGAAATTACATCTCTGCTTATTTTTTCAATAACCTCTCTAAACAGGTTGTAACCTTCAAACTTATATACTATCAGTGGATCTTTCTGCTCATAAGTAGCTCCCTGAACAGATTGCTTAAGATCGTCCATATCTCTGAGGTGCTGCTTCCAATGCTCGTCTATCTTTATAAGCGTAACATTCCTAACGAGAGCCCTTTGAATTTCCTTACCCTTTGTATCTACCGCTTTCTGCATATTAACAATCAGCTGCAAAACCTTTTGGCCGTCTGTAATAGGAATGGCCACATTCTGATATGTTGCCGATTGAGATTGATGTATCTTTTCTACTATAGGATAAGTTTTAGTAACAAGAGTCTCTCCCCTTCTCTCTATTATTTCTGAAATAGCCTCTTCCAACTTATCGCTCAGCTCATTATTGGTAGCCTTAGAAAAGAAAGCCTCATCAAAGGATGGATCTATGGAAACTTGTGTAATCATTTCCATCTTAAAGCCTTCATAATCAAAGTTCTCTTTCTTAGAAGCCAACGCCTCTGCAAAATCTGCAATCATATTCTGCAGATCTACATCCATACGTTCTCCATTGAGGGCATTATTTCTTCTGGTATAAATTACACTTCTTTGAGTATTCATAACATCGTCATACTCAAGAAGTCTCTTCCTTATACCAAAGTTATTCTCCTCCACTTTCTTCTGCGCCCTTTCTACGGAAGAAGACAACCACTTGTGCTGCAGCACATCCCCTTCCTTCATACCCATCCTATCTACAAGCCTCGATATTCTTTCGGCCCCAAACAAACGCATAAGATCGTCTTCGAGAGAAACATAGAACTCAGAAGAACCCGGGTCGCCCTGTCGGCCTGCACGGCCTCTCAACTGGCGGTCCACCCTTCGGCTATCGTGCCTCTCTGTTCCTATGATAGCGAGTCCGCCAGCTTCTACAACACCGGCACCAAGCTTAATGTCTGTACCCCTACCGGCCATATTGGTTGCAATTGTAACATTGCCTGCCTGCCCTGCATGAGCTACAATCTCCGCCTCTTTGGCATGTAATTTAGCATTCAATACATTATGAGGTATTTTTCTAAGTGTTAGAGCCTTACTCAACATTTCAGAAATTTCTACAGAAGTAGTACCAACCAATACCGGGCGCCCCTGCTTCCTTAGGTCTGTTATTCTGTCTATAACAGCATTGTACTTGTCTTTTCTGGTTTTGTAAATCAAGTCGTCTGCATCTATCCTGATTACTGGCTTGTTGGTAGGAATTGTAACCACATCCAACTTATAGATAGACCAAAACTCCCCAGCCTCGGTAGAAGCTGTTCCCGTCATACCGGCCAGCTTATGATACATTCTGAAATAATTCTGCAAAGTTATGGTTGCAAATGTTTGAGTAGCAGCCTCCACTTTTACCCTCTCCTTTGCCTCAACTGCCTGATGCAAACCATCTGACCAACGCCTGCCTTCCATGATACGGCCGGTCTGTTCGTCCACAATTTTTATCTTGTTATCGATAAGAACATAATCTACATCCTTTTCGAACATGGTATAAGCCTTCAGAAGCTGAGTAACGGTATGAACCCTCTCGGCTTTTATGGCATACTCAGAAACCAGTCGATCTCTCTTAGATTGCTTATCTTCCACCGATATATTCTGCTTCTCGATTTCTGCAACCTGTGCACCTACATCCGGCAACACGAAAAACAAAGGATCAGAAACCAAAGATGCTATATATTCGTTACCCTTATCGGTAAGTTCTACCGATTTATCCTGCTCTTCTATAATAAAATACAATGGATCTGTAACTACATGCATCTCCTTGCTCTGGTTCTGCATGTAGAAATTGTTAGTGGTATTAAGCAACTGCTTTATGCCCGGTTCCGACAAATGCTTGATAAGAGGGTTGTACTTAGGCAATGCCTTGTGAGCCCTTAACAAAGCCATACCTCCTTCTTTTGTATTTCCGGCTGCTATAAGTTTCTTCGCTTCGTTCAGATATCTTGTAGCTTCTTGCTTCTGAACATTATATATCTTTTCTACTATTGGCCGATACTCTTCATATTGCTGATCTTCTCCTTTTGGCACCGGACCGGAAATAATCAGAGGTGTACGGGCATCGTCTATCAGCACAGAATCCACCTCATCCACAATAGCATAATGATGTTCCCTCTGCACTAAATCTTCTAAATTTACAGACATGTTATCCCTCAGATAATCAAAGCCGAACTCATTATTAGTACCAAAGGTAACATCTGCCAGATAAGCATTTTTTCTTGCCTCCGAATTAGGCTCGTGCTTATCTATACAATCTACAGATAGTCCATGGAACTGATAAAGCGGGCCCATCCACTCTGAATCTCGTTTGGCAAGGTAATCGTTCACGGTTACCATGTGAACACCAAAACCTGCCAAGGCATTCAAGAATACGGGCAGGGTAGCCACTAAAGTTTTACCCTCGCCTGTTGCCATTTCGGCTATCTTACCCTGATGCAGAGCTATACCGCCTATCAGCTGCACATCGTAATGCACCATATCCCAGGTAATCATATTCCCACCTGCCATCCAAGAATTTTTCCAGATAGCCTGCTGCCCGTCTATAGTAACATAATCTGTCCTTGTGCTCAGATCTTTATCAAACTCTGTGGCCTCAACTACAACCTCTCCTTCCTTAAACCTTCGGGCTGTAGATTTCATGATTGCAAAAGCCGATGGCAAAACTTCGGAAAGCACAAGTTCTACTTCCTGATTTATTTTCTTTTTCAGCGCATCATCTTCTGCAGCCAGTTTCTCCTTCTCTTTAGCCGGAATATCCAGTCCTTCCAGTTGGGCTTTGATTTGTGCACGCTTTGCCCTATCTTCTTCTAATCTCTCTCTGATGGTAGTCTTTATTCTGCGCGCCTCCTCCCTAAGCTCATTATTAGACAATTTGTCTATTCTGCCATATTCTTCCAATACCTTAGCCAAAACAGGTTTAATAACCTTCATGTCTCTATCTTCCTTAGAGCCAAATAACCCCCTCAAAAACTTTGAAAATGATACCATAAAAACTAAATTTCTAATTGCCTTAATATCCTGCGAATTTAATCATTTTATCCATAAAAGAAAAAGCTCGGCAACCCGAGCTCTTTCAATGTAATTCAAGTGTAATGTTATATCACTCTAAATTATTCCTGGGTAATTGCACCCATTGGGCATGCACCTGCGCATGTTCCGCAATCTGTGCAAAGACCTGGATCGATAACGTAAATGTCGCCTGATGAGATTGCTCCTACTGGGCATTCAGGCTGACAAGTTCCGCATGCTACGCAATCAGAAGTAATTTTGTGTGCCATAATTGTATTAGTTTTAAGTGTTAGTTGTTCTTTTAGTGGGGCAAATATACAAATTCCGCACCAAAAACAAAATGTTGCAAAATTTGTAACAAATTTTAGTACCCGAATATATCTTCTGTTTTTAAAATCACCACCTTACCATAAGTTGGAGGTATGCTTTTAAGATTAAGCTCTGCCGTATTCCCTAATATACCGGTGTTGTATGTGCGATTCTTTATATACTGCTGCTGGTATGCTACAATGTCTGCAAGAGTTAAAGTAGAAATCTTGTCATACATTTGCTTGTCGTAGTCCAAAGCTACTCCCTTTTCTTTAAGAAAAATATAGCGCCAAATAACATCAGCTCCATTATACCTCTTAGTGGCCTGATTCTGCAGCGCATTAGCCTTGGCCACATCAAAAGACTTCTGATTGGCAGGCATATCCACAAGAATTTCGTCCATGGCATTCATAGCATCTAACATTTTATCGTTCTGGGTATATACCCTGGCCATATAGAAAGGAACTTCTCCAACTCTGCCCGGCAAAGAAGTGGACGCACTCGCATGATATGCCAAGCCTTTAGCCTCGCGAATATCTTGGAACACAATAGAACTCATTCCAGAGCCAAAATAAAAATCGTACAACGATACTACCGCATCATTGGCAGGGTTGTATGGTATATCATCGTAAGAGATTACCTTATACATATTTATCTGATTAGCCTTGTATGGAGCAACGTAAACACAAGGAGTCTGGCTCGTCCACGCCTTAAATACCTTACTCGGACCATATTCTATCAGATTATCTGCCACCTTGTGCATCTGAGGCAATTTCTGTAACATAGAAGCCTTAGTTTCCGGGCCATAATAAACAATCGCATGCTGATGCCTCAGCAAGTCTTTTACAGCCGCAAGCAGTTCTTCTGAATTTAAAGCCATTATTTCCTTAGGCTTTAGGTTATTGGTCATAGGGTTATTCGGGCCATAGGTCGCATATAACATAACCCCCGCCTCATTATCGCCCTTGTCTGTCTTGTAATTTAACAAACTCTTAACCCAATTCTGTTTCATAACCTCAAGTAAGGCCTCATCGGCTTTTGCATTTTCTAATACATTCTCCATCAACAAACAAGCCTCGTCCATTGTAGAAGCTATTCCTGAAAGAGAGATGGTTACATCGTTCCGAAAAGCATTAGTTGTAAACGAACAAGCCAAATCGTAAAACTTAGTCTTAATCTGCTCTGCACGGAGAGAATCTGTTCCCAATGCCTGCAAATAAGACAGAGCGCACGGCAAAATTCTATTGTCGTTAGAACCATTGGTAAAATAGTATGCCAAGCTAAATAATTGATTATCCGGATTATGCTTGTAGTAGAAAGTCTGACCGTTAGGTAATGTTTCTATGCTCATATCCTTTTCAAAATCAATAAATACCGGTTGAATAGGTTTTGCTGAATTTGCCAAAACTTCCATATCCCTGAGGAAACGGCTGGAAGAGTCTCTGTTTGTGCGAATTGATGTAATAGAAGGCTTTTCAAGAGTTTTAACACCCTCTTGTGGACCTTGTAATTTATTCACTTGCACATAATTATCTCTAAGATAACGATTAGCAAAAGCCACCACATCTGCCTTTGTTATCTTAGAAAGCCGCTCTCCAAGACCAAGAACATACTCCCACGGCAAACGGTTTATAAAAGCATTATACTGCCAGCCTGCAACAGCCCTGTAGGAATCCTGAGCACGCATTCTGCTAAGATTGGCATTATTTACAATAGACTTCAATATGTTCTCATCAAACTC
>ONYJ01000072.1 GCA_900322025.1 uncultured Bacteroidales bacterium
AGAAGTTGTAAGAGAAGTTATTGCATTAGCACAAGAAGGATAAGCTGCCGATATAAGACCTATAAAGAAAATTACGCCAACTACAGGTCTGAGATTCAAGGCTACCGTAGGAAAAATCTTATCTGCCTCTACATTGCCGGCAACACCTGTTACAGAGGCTAGTAAATCTGGATGAGATGTCATAAAAATTGCAAGCACTGCACCTATGATTAGGAAGAGAAGATTCACAGGAATCATCATCATCACCGAGGTCATCATATTTTTCTGACTTTCCTTCAAATTCTTACAACTCAAGCTTTTCTGAATCATAGCCTGATCGAGTCCTGTCATAGCCACAGGCACCACAAGGCCGCTGATAAATCTCTTGAGCCAATGAGTACCATGCGCCCAGTCTGTATCAAACATATCCGAATGAGAGTCGGCACGCACATTGGAAAGCATATCGCCAAAGCCCCAACCTAACTCTTTGCATATAAATATCAACGAAAGCACTACGGCTATAATCATAAAGGTTGTTTGAATTGTGTCTGTCCATATAATTGTCTTAACCCCACCCTTCATGGTATATAGAATTGCTATCAGCACAAAAACCGCTGCGGCCACCCAAAATGGAATCAAATGGCTGCCATCGGGCCTCGCAAGAACAAAGTTATATATAACAAACACCACAAGAAATGTTCTTACAGAAGCTCCTAACATTCTGGAAATTATAAAGAAAGAAGCACCCGTCTTGTAGCTGCACACCCCAAATCTCTTCTCGAGATAAGAATATATGCTGGTAAGATTCATCTTAAAGTACAACGGCAGCAACACGCAGGCAATTATAGCATAGCCTCCTATAAATCCAAGCAACATAGGCAGATACCAAAAACGCTCGTTATACACATTTCCCGGAACGCTCATAAACGATACGCCGCTTAAAGAAGCGCCTATCATACCATAGGCCACCACAAACCAATGCGATTTGCGGTTTCCTGTAAAATAAGAGCTGTTGTCTGCTTTTTTACCTGTCTGATACGCGATAAAAAACAGAATGGCGGTATATACCAGAAAGGTTACAAGTAAAATTGTGTTGCTCATCTTATTCAGATTTTAAAGGGTTGTCTATTTTCTATACTCTTTGCAAGTGTAAGCTCGTCTGTATATTCAAGATCGTCGCCAAAGGCCACTCCCCTTGCTATTGTCGTTATTTTTATATTGTACTTGCGAAGCCTGTTGTAGAGAAAAAAAGAAGTGGTTTCGCCTTCCATGCTTGTAGAAAGCGCCAATATCACCTCTTTTATTTCCTGTGTGGAAACACGGTTTTCAAGTTCGGCTATAGGCAAGTCTGAGGGTCCTACTCCGTCTATCGGAGAAATTATACCATCCAAAACATGATATAAGCCGTTGTACATATTAGTATTTTCTATGCTTATGACATCTCTGATACTTTCTACCACACATACCAATGAGCGATTTCTTGAGGTATCTGCACAAATAGAACATACCTGACTGTCTGATACCATATTACATACGGAACAATGCTTGATGTTATTAGACATTCCCACAATGGAAGAGGCAAATAACTCTACATTTTCTTTGGGCTGCCTCAGCATATAAAGAGCCATTCTAAGCGCACTCTTCTTTCCTATTCCGGGAAGAGTGGCAAACTGCTCCACGGCTTTTTCCAATAATTTGGAAGAATAACTCATAAGTAACTACTTTCCTGCTTTAAAGGCATCTACTCCGCTTCTTACCGAGCCATACCTAAGCAGATAATCCTTAGCGGTTTGATAATCTGTTATACCCGTTTCCTCCATTATCATGCGAGTGCCCCTATCTACCAGTTTGGCATTAGAAAGGTGCATATCTACCATCTTATTGCCCTTAACATGCCCTAACTTTATCATTGCAGAGGTAGAAATCATATTCAGTATGAGCTTTTGCGCTGTACCCGATTTCATTCTTGTAGAGCCTGTTACAAACTCAGGACCAACCACGGCAACCATAGGAATATCCACAACTTCTGCAACCTTAGCTCCCGGATTACAAGTAATACAGCCCGTTAACAGACCTTCTGCCTTCGCTTTTGCACAAGCGCCAACTACATACGGCGTGGAACCACTGGCAGCTATGCCCACAACAGAATCATAGCCTCCTATATTAAACGCCTGCAAATCTTTCCAACCCTGATTATAATCATCTTCCGCATTTTCCACAGCCTTTCTGATAGCACCATCGCCCCCTGCAATAAGACCAATCACAAGATCAAAAGGAGCCCCGTATGTTGGCGGTATTTCAGAAGCGTCTAAAATACCTAATCTGCCACTTGTTCCGGCGCCAAGATAAAAAAGCCTGCCGCCTTTTTTCATCCTCTCTACTAAAAGATCTACAAACTTTTCTATCTGTGGCAGACACTTCTCCACAGCCAAAGGCACTGCTTTATCTTCTGCATTTATACCTCGCAAAAGATCGCCGGTAGCCATTTTATCCAAATCTGAATAATGAGAAGATTGCTCAGTTATTTTGTTCAGACTCATCGTATTGCAGTTTAGTTTTTTATTAGCGTTTGTTCAAATACTTCTCCTTATGGTATTCCACCAACCCTTCTATTGGAGTTTTCAGAACCTTGCCAACCTTTACCCCACACTCATTGGCCACCTCCTCCATTTCTCTGCGGAAGATATATCCTATAGAACCTACAACATTCATTGCATAATCGTGATAATTATACCCATATACATTTCTGGTCATAAAATCTCTGAATCCTGATTTTAGTAAACTCTGCATATATGGAGTTTCGCGATGCTGCTCTATAAAGTATGAGAATTGAGCTAAAAAACGATTTGGAGCCGGCTGCTTATAAACCTTATCTACAATTTTAAGATAGTCTAAATCGTACTGCTCCTTAAACGCTTTTTCTATATCTTCCGGAAATAGACCCTTGATAAAATCAGACAACAGTCTCCTGCCAAAATATCCGCCGCTGGCCTCATCGCCAAGTATAAACCCTCCGGCATTTACATGCTCCGCCATTTTTGTTCCGTCAAAGAAACAGGAATTAGCACCGGTTCCTATAATACACGCAATTCCGCTTTCTTGCCCGCAAAGAGCCCGAGCGGCTGCCAGCATATCTGACGCCCCAAAAAACTTAACGCCCGGAAAAACTTCTTTGAAAGCTTTTTCCAAATCGCTGTCTGCCGAATCCGCAACAACGCCGGCACCGTAAAAATATACTTCAGACACATTGGTACCCAGCAAAGATGCCAAAGAAGTCTTCAGTATATCTGTTATTTCTTCTTTGGTAATAAAAAGTGGATTGATACCCGCTGTTTTCACCGATATGGTGCTGCCATCTTCTTTAATTGCAACCCAGTCCACTTTGGTTGAGCCGCTGTCTGCTACTATTATCATCTGAATACTTTTTTGAATTACTACAATTGCACAAATGTACGAATTATTTCACTTGAAATAAACGGAAACTACACATAGACTCCATGTTTCTTCCAGTGAAAATAACCATATACGGCAACTAATGTAAAGAAAGCATATAGTATAGCCAGAAGATTCATGCCCTGCTGCAGACACATAATGGTTGAAATACAGTCTGCCAATATCCATAAAAGCCACTGTTGCAGATAAGATTTAACCAGCCATATTGTAGCAATAACGCTCAATACAAAAACAATAGCATCCAGTATAGAATTACCATCGCCAAGAATAACCAATATTTCTTTCAGAAGCGGAGTTAAACATAAAAAGCAAATCAGGCTAATTAACACAGGACGCATGGTAAGCTTTCGCAAATGAATGGCAGTCTTCTCTGGTAAGCTATGAGCAGTATCGGTTTCTACAGATTTAGCAGACAGTTTACGAGCATCCTTTGCCCACGCCCATATCCCCCAAAAAGCCGTAACCACATAATACAAGTTCAGAGTCATGGAAGCATAAAGCCTCTCGGTATAAAAGACATAGGCCGTTACAGAAGAAGAAACAATACATATAAACCACATAAAGTTCTTCTGTCGTACTTCAAAAATCAGATAGAGAATACCTGCTACGAGTGCAAAAATATCATCCCAGTTCTGAAGGAAATACCGTAAAACCTGTTCCATGCCCCCAAAGATAAAAGAGATATATCAGAAAGAAAACTGCAGCTTGCCGGTAAAATGAATGCCAGCTTGAACATAAACCCCTTTTTCTACATAGTCTGCATCTCCGTTTCTGAACACAGCCCTATATAACCATCCGTAAGAATAATACTTATTATTCAAAAGATTATCTACGCAAAAAGAAATGCGTACTCTATATTTATTCCTAATCAAAATAGTTTTGTTTGCATCTAAGTTTACGGTACTGTAAGCTGGCACTTTGGCTATCTCCATAGAAGAATTATCCATGTACTGCTTACCCACATGTTTTGCAGAAAGAGTTATACTCGTATTCTTGCATGGATTTACAGTCAATCCTCCTGAAAAAATAAATTCAGGAGAAAGTGTAAGGTTAGATTTCTTCAGGAATATCTGCTGCTGCTCTACAGGATTCCAATCCTCCGAATTATCATACGCATCTACAAACAAAGTATAGTTTTTAAGTTTATTTTTAGAAAAGGTAGATGCTGCAAAAAGAGTGATTGCCTCAATTGGTTTATAGTATGCAAACACTTCAATTCCTCTCCTATAGCTGTTGGGGATATTCTCTTGAATAACATAGCCTGTTTCTGTAAGTCTGCCGGTAGAAACAAGCTGATTCTTATAATTCATTGAATACAAATTAATTTCTCCGCCAAAAGTCTCACGCTTCATCTGATACCCAAGTTCAAAATCTACCATCTTCTCGTTCTGGAGCTGGCTTTGTTTTTTTGCCTTGATAGATTCTTTTATATCGCTACGGCTGGGCTCGCGATGAGCCATAGAAACAGAAAAGAATAACCTGTCGTTTGCACTAATAGCAAAACTCATCCCGGCTTTGGGATTAAAGAAATTGCAATTACGCTTGTTATCAAGACTAACAAAATCTTTGTCGAGACCTCCAAGTCTGAAGTTTACAAATCGGTATTGAAGATCGAGAAAAGCTGTAAGTTTTTCAGTCATCTCTACCTCTGCTTTTGCAAAGAAACTCAAATCGGCCTTTTTACCGTTATTTGCATACCAGCGCTGCGAATAATCTATATTCTGATTGTATTTACTCCATAATACACGCCCAAAATGATCGCCATCGTAAAACGAGTAGTTGGCTCCGGAAACTATATCTACCCCAGCCCCTTTATACTTGATATTCAACATTCCGGCTATATAAGAGTTATCCATGTTCTGACGAATTATCACATCTGTCTTTTTGTATGTAACTCCGTCTATCACCTGATTCTCCAAACCATACTTAGAAAATTTAACATTGTACTTATAGTTCTCATAATAGCCGTCGCCTTTGGTAAAATGCACAGTTGAATTTAAACTTAGCGCATTGGAAAACTGGCGAATATAATGAAGCTGCAAGTGATGTTGGCGATAATTGTCTGTTTCGTTATCATAGTAATGCAGATTACCATGGTCATCGTAATACTCCCCTGCCACATTATACTTGCGGTTTGTGTGGTAAATATCTATAGGACAACCCTCCCATGTAATTCCCGTATGCTGAGAACCCAGAACATAAATAAATTTCAGGCTATTACACTCATTCCGCCACGAAGCAGAAAAAAGTAATGAATTAAGTTTGGCCTTGGCATTGCGAATATAACCCCTTGTATTAGCGTGATTGTAAGCAAAATCTACATTATACCAATTACCATTCTTACCCCCAAGCGAACCAGTACCGGCCGCTATGCTTTCCATAAAAGTTCTGTAGCTGCCAAAAGATATATCGGCAATACCATAAGGTTTAGGGGCGGCAGTTTTTGTCTGCATATCGAGAGTAGCTCCAAAGGCTCCCGGCCCATTAACACTTGTACCTACACCACGCTGCAATTGAACACTCTGCAAAAAATTAGGCAGAGCCGGAATGTTAGCCCATATAACTTCTTGGCTTTCACCATCGTTAATTGCTACACCATTTAGTGTAACATTGGTTCTGGAAGCATCGCTGCCACGCACCCTTAAATTACTATACCCTAATCCAAGACCGCCCTCAGTAGTAGCCACCACAGATGGAATAAAATTCAAGAGCATAGGCAAAGAATAAGTAGATGGAGCGCTTTCTAAAGCCTGCTTACTCAAAGTAGTAGCTGCTACCGGAGTATTAGCTCCAGCTCTTGAAACCGAAACAAGGATACTATCTAACCTATCTCCAACAAGAGTATCAGACAAAAAAGACGGAGAGTCTATAATAAACAGACTTCCCAAAGAACCTTCTTTAGAATTATGTTCAGAAACAGAATAAAAGGCTATGTCTGATGCATAAGCATTTACAGCATACAAGACAATGGCAGACAATACACACACACACTTAGTGAGCACAAATAAAAAAAACTTCCTCATATCAACTAAACTTTACATAAAAACTTAGGAATGACGAAGTTTAACTTTCCCTACGGCAGCATTATCTGCATCAGGTTCAAGGGTATAATCTCAGCCTTACGGCACCCCTAAGCGAGTGCAAATATAAATAATTTTCTGCCATATATTATCGTTGTTTGCAAATCGATGGAGAAAATTTAGGATTGGTCTGAATTTCTTGTAATTATTTCAATACAGATATCCACTTAACAATTTTCTCGATAGCCTCTGGGGCAAAGGTTTCTTCAATCCGCCTATACTC
>ONYJ01000110.1 GCA_900322025.1 uncultured Bacteroidales bacterium
AGAGTATTGGCATCAGATGTATCAGATAGCCGTAGTAGTGTATATCAGACTTATTATGCGCTAAATGAGTTGATTGTTAAGGACAGAGTCCTTCATCTTGGAGAACCTCTCAAGGTTGATGCTAACCTTGAGGTTAGATTTGACCAGGCTCCTGCCAATAATATGTTATTGATCGGTAAGAATAATCAAAAGGCGCAGAATATTATGTTCTTTGCGACGCTTGACTTGATCTTACAGCGAATAGCACATAAACGGAATGGAAGTAAAATGCCTAACATAACAGTCATCAACTTCCTTGATGGATCAAATACAATCCTAGATGATAAATTGCAGGATATGGGATTAAGATTGCCGGGATATTGTGATTATCATGATGGAAGCGAAGCGAATGAGGCGTTCGCGGATGTATATGAGAGATTTATACGTAAAACTCCATCGGATCCGGACGAATGGTTGATTATTTCGCAGCTGGCGCTTGCAACAGATTTCCAGGGTGGAAGCATATATGGAAGCAATCGTGAGAATGCCAACAGATTTGAGGAAGTATTACGGGATGGTCCGGCAAAGGGTGTGTTTACAATAGCATGGTGTGATGATCCGGCACTGTTCAGGGCGAAGTTTGATAACACATTCGGATTCTTTGGCAAGCGAGTGGTTTTCGATGTTTCTAAAGAAGACGCTTTGGCTCTGGCAGATATTGTTAATGATGAAAGTATCAATAAGAATAACGCATATATCTATCAAAACGGCAAGGGTAAGGAGAAGTTTAGGCCGTATTCTACTCCTATGACAAAATGGGTTGAGAGTATTTGCGACGAGAAGATAAACAAGGAGTAGCAGATGTGGGAGCGGTTGATTACTATTACCTGATTATAGATGTATCTGATAGTATGCACGGAAACAAGATTGGCGCTGTGAATGATGCCGTCAATAATATGATCTTTAGATTAAAGAGAGTTAAGATGGCAAAAGACATTACGCTGAAAGTGGTTTCATTAACTTATTCGGATGAAGTGAATTGGTCAACGCCTTTTCCGGTGGATGTTACGTCATTTACATATTCAGATCCTGCAGTTCATGGAAAAGCATCCAATATGGGAAAGGTATTAGAAGAGCTGGATGCAAAGCTTAAACGTCAAGCAGAAGCGTCTGTATCTGTATCAACTAATACTACAATTATTTTCTTTACCGATGGATTAATGACAGACGACTGGTCGGCATCCTTGGAAAAGATAAAAAACAATGATACTTTTCAAAAATCGAATAAGATTGCTGTTACATTTGGAGATGAGCTTTCTATAGATATTGCAAAAGAGAACTTGAGCGTGTTGTTAGGTGGTGAAAAGAATATTGTCATAGATAACTTTGTTGAATTGAATAGGGTTATATTTGAACAATATAAATAACGATATGGACGGATTTGAAGAAATACTAAAATGCATATATGTTGAGGATCCTAATGCTTTTTCAGTCCCACATAGACTATTTGCATACCTCTGCGATCATTCATATGAAGATCGAGAAGGGCTTCTAAAGATTAAAGATGCAATACTTTCCGGGGTATGTGGAGATCTTTTGGAGATGAAAAAAAATAATAGATTCGATTTCCAGGCTTTATATGATGGAAGGTTAATCACCGGAGATAATCTTGACGAGTATTCACGCCTGGTAAGATCAACATGTGGAATTCTAGGTTTTGAAGATAGATTTGTTCCACCAGCAATAAATACAGAAAAAGAAGAAAAGAATAAATCGAATTCGAAAATAACATTAAGAAAAGATGATGGCGAAAAGAACGCGGATGAATATTACAATTTAGCTTGTGTGCAGAAAACGGCGAAGGGCATCGAAAATGCTGAATTATATATAGGCTATATGAAAAAAGCCTCGGATCTGGGTCATCGTTCAGCAATGCACACGATGGCTCGATTTCTGTATAAAGGGAAATATGTAGAGAAAGATGTTAAAGCAGCCATTGAACTGTTGATAAGATGTGTGGAAGATGGACAGGTTGGCTGTTTATATGAAATAGCAGATTTATATCACCACGAATTAAATGATTCAGATAAGTATTTCGAATTCCTAAAAAAGGCTGTTGAGGCAGATGTTAAGGAAGCAAAATATGAGTTGGCAATGCTTTATTACAATAATGGATTGCCGGATGATTACGTAAAAGCGGTTCAAATCCTCAAAAGCAGTGTGGAGGACGGAGATATTAATTCAATGTATCAGTTGGCTCTTTGCTATAGATTTGGACAAGGCGTGACAATGAATATGGGTGAAGCGATGGAATTGTTAAGGCAAGCCGCTAAAAACGGTCATTCTAAAGCGAGAGAAATAGTCGGAGGGTAATAGCTACATTATGGAAAATGGGAGAAGAGATGGAATAATCATAGGTTTGCTGGTTATTATGACATATTTCCTGATCTATGCTTTCTTGGGACAATCAAGCATATTGACATCGTTGGGTGGACTGCCACTGATTGACTGCACTACGGACTTGATTAGGAATGGTTTTTCAGGAGCTACTATATCCACATTAACGCAGGATTTTGCCCAAACAATTATAGTCATATACATAGTCGTTTTTGTTGAGAATCTTATTCCGGCAAACAACAGGAGGGGATTAAGAGGATTCGCTATAATGATCCTTGGCTATATGGTGGTTTACCTTATAGCAATGTGGGTTGTAAGACATGTCATCTTTACGAATCTTATGAATGAAATCATAAGAATGTTTATTTCGATATTCTCGGTTGTGATCGGAGGATTAGGAGCACTGTTTTCTACGCCTTTGAGAAGGGTGATAACTGAGCGTATGGCCCGGAATTTTCTAACTGAGTATCTAACTAATAGCAGAGTGGTAAGGTGGCTTGCAGATGCGTTTTTTATCACTACAGTGATATTATTTCTTGCTATAGCTATTGAGATGTCTGTTGGATTGCCATATTTCTTCGGCGTGCTTGTGGCTGGGTTTCCCACTATAATCGCACTTATAATTATGTTAGCTTTACTATATTACATGATAAGGATATAAATTATGATTCAAAGAATAAGTTACGAAGTCGGAGCTTTATTATATTCGCCTGCATTGAACAAAGGAGTATCAAATTCTGTTATAAATGAAAAGTTTGGTAAGCAGTATTCACTGGCATTATGTCTGGAGGATACCGTGGCTGACGAACATGTTGAAGAAGCAGAAACCGTTCTTATAAAGACCATAAATGATATACAAGAGGCTAAAGAAAACAGAGATTTCTATTTGCCGAAGATATTTATCCGAGTAAGGGAACCAGAGCAACTCCTAAGAGTATTTGATGCATTAGGAAGGAGAACTTCGATTATTACTGGTTTTATTTTTCCGAAGTATTGCCCTCAAAATATGGAACAATACAATCAATACATGCGGCAGATAAATGAGAAGTCAGATCATACAGTTTATATGATGCCGACGCTGGAAAGCAAGGATATAGTAGATTATCGTACACGGCAGGACACACTTCTTGCTATTAAGGATTCTATAGATAGCGTTAAGGATTATGTACTTAATGTTCGTGTAGGAGGAAATGATTTTAGTAACGAATTTTCAGTCAGGCGTCACTATGATGAAACAATATATGACATTCTTCCTATAGGACAATTATTGGCTGAAATACTGACGATATTTTCAAGAGAATACATAGTGTCAGGACCGGTTTGGGAATTCTTTTCGAGTGATAATAATGAATGGAAGGACGGACTGATGAGGGAAGTCGCAAGGGATAGACTTAATGGATTTGTAGGGAAAACGGTCATCCATCCGAAACAGATAGAGATAGTTAACCAGGCATTTAAGGTATCAAGAAAAGATTATGAAGATGCAAAAACTATACTCAATTGGGATGAAACAGTAGGATTGCAGGTTGGAAAGAGCTCCGGTGGAGAGCGTATGAATGAGGTTAAAACACATGGGAATTGGGCATTAAAGACTATAATGCTGGCTCAAATATATGGAATTAGCTGAGGATTAGATACATGTACACAGTAGACGATTTAGTTAAGATTGCAAAGAGGGAGAAGAATAAGAAAAGGTCCTATTTATTCGTAAATCCTTTGCAAGGAAAGCATATTCCGGCGGATCCGGTTAAAGTAGATAATTTATGTGCTTGTTTGGCAAAAATAATTGATGATGAATTTAAGGAAAAGAAGAAATATGTGGTAGGATTTGCTGAAACCGCAACTGGTGTGTCGGCTGCAGTGTGTCAGCATATGAGTAATGTTGTATTTTTTGAGCATACAACGAGAGAGTATAGCCGTAAAAAGGAATATATATTTTTTACTGAATCTCATAGTCATGCTAAAGAACAGCTACTGGATAAATCTGGCTTAGAAACTGCAGTGGAGAAGGCGGAAATAATTGTATTGATAGATGATGAGATTACGACCGGAAATACAGTATGCAAATTGATCGATCAGTTAAAAGAAAACTATGAATACAAAGGCCTATTTATTATTGCATCATTAGTTAATAGCATGACTGAGGAAAGGATTGAAGAACTTAAAGAACAGGGAATAGAATGCAGGTATGTCTTG
>ONYJ01000067.1 GCA_900322025.1 uncultured Bacteroidales bacterium
AAAAAGGGACGCTACATATTCAAGGTGGAGCAGTACCAGTGCAATCTGCGCAAGATGTTAAGGTTCAGCTTTCTTGTAAACACAATGCTAAGTGCTGCAGACTATCATTCTTCTGAAAGGGGTTTCGGCACAGATTACCTTAATTCTTGCGGAAAAACTTGGGTTTTATCCCGATTGGCAGTAGAAATGGCAAGAATACCTTCGCGGCATGAGATTATAGCCGTAGAAACATGGGTGGAGAAAGTACACTCACTGTTTACCAACCGTAACTTTAGGATAAGTATAGATGCCACTGGGGAGGTGCTCGGTTGGGGACGTAGCGTGTGGGCTATGATAGATACCACAACTCGTCATCCGGTTAATTTGCTGGAGATTAAAGATGGTGCCATACAAGAATTTATAGTGCAGCCAGATTCTCCGGAATATGTAGAAGTGCCTATAACAAAGCCTGTTAGAATTCAAACAGATATAGAAGAAGCTTCTCTTGTCAGAGAAGTGAACACTTATTTCAGCGATGTGGATTTTAACGGCCACATAAACTCTATGCGTTACTTAGACCATATTCTGGATTTGTTTACTCTCGATTGGCATAAAAAGAACAATATTCAGCGTCTTGATATTGCCTATGTAGCCGAAGGAAGGCCGGAAGTTCCTCTACTTATATATCAGAGCCCCGCTAAGAACCTACATCACAATGTAATACCATGCCAAGAAACTATAGCTTCAGCTACTTCTGCAGCTACGGCAACTTCCACAACGCCTATGGCTCCTGCAACCACAGACTACTGCTTTAAAGTGCTACAGCAACTACCCGAGAACCAGCACCAAACAGAGGCTTGTAGGCTGCGCCTGAGAACAATTCCACTATAACACCATGAACAACTTGCTTGCAATAAGCCCTCCCGTTTTTCTTTGCTAATGAGAAAAATCGTGTGTATATTGCAGCGTTTTATTTAAAATACTGATATGGCAAACATACTAAAAACATCTATCGGCAAGAAGGTTATAATGAGTTTGAGCGGTTTGTTTCTGATTCTCTTTCTAACCATTCATGCTGCTTGTAACGGAGCTTATCTGTTACCTAACGGGGCAGAGAATTTTAATGCTGTATGTGAATTTATGTCCCTTCCTATAGTAACCGTAATGGTGCCTTTACTGGCGTTAGGATTTGTTGTTCATATAGTTTATGCCTTTATCCTTTACATACAAGACTACAAAGCCCGAGGCAAAGAGAGATATGCCGTGGCTAACAAAACCAAAGCCGATTTCGCTTCCAAGAATATGATTGTTCTTGGCGTTTTGGTGTTGGTGGGATTGGCTTTACACCTTACGGATTTTTGGGCAAATATGCAGTTACCGGAGCTTACAGGCAACAAAGACAAGGTTCTTGCTGGAGCAGTGGCAATGACCCAAACCTTTGAAAAACTATACGTATATATCCTTTATCTTGTGTGGTTTGTATTCCTGTGGCTACACTTGAACCATGGCTTCTGGAGTGCATTCCATTCCATAGGCATGAACAACAATAAGTGGATGAAAAGATGGCAGTGGATTGGCTACATCTATTCTACTATAATTGTTTTGATTTTTATGGCTGTTGCCACTAAAGGCTATCTTGTTGCTAACGGATTTTGCACGGCGTAATTAGCAAACAAATAAATCTCTTATAATACCATCTGAAACAAACAGTTTTTCAGGTGGTATTTTTATTCTGCCGCTCTGAGTAATAACTAAACATTGTTTGTTGCATAATTCCTCTATCGCAGGGAGTATGCTCTGAATAAAAACAGGAGCCTGCGGATCTGTAGTGCGTAAAGTCTCTAAAGACACGCCCTCAGCAGTTCTAAGCCCCAGCATAAGTCCTTCATTAAAAACATCTTGTGGAGAAAGGTTTTCTCCCTCTCGTAGGACAAGTGTTGTGTGGTTGCAATAAGATACTATGTTAGGAAAGTTCCACTCTCTATGTCTGCCTATATATGAATGAGCCCCCGGCCCTAATCCCAAATAAGGAATTTTTGTCCAGTAAGAACAATTATGGCGACTACGATTCTCCTTTGCAGAATAAAGTGCAAAATTAGATACCTCATATTGCTCATATCCGCCAGCAATAAGGGCTTGCTGAAGCTCGGCATACATTTTAGCACATAGTTCTTCCGAAGGCAGAGAGAGTTTCCCGCATTTTAACCTCCTCTCCAATGGGGTATCTGCATCTATTCCAAGCTGATATGCCGATATATGTTCTGGCCTGAGGTTCAATACGCGCTCAAGATTATACTGCCACTGGCCTATTGAAAGGCCGGGAAATCCAAAGATTAAGTCTATGCTGATATTCCTAAATCCGGCTTCTCTGAGCATGTAAAAGGCTTCTATTGCCTCAGCAGCGGTATGGCGGCGGCTCATCCATCTTAAATGAATATCTGAAAACGACTGCACCCCCATACTTACTCTGTTTACACCCAATCTCTTTAGGGCGGTGGCATATTCCGAGGTTATATCGTCTGGATTTACCTCTACGGTAAATTCAAATTCATCTGAATCTTCTGTATTAAATGCCGTACTTGGAAAAAGAAATGTTTGCTTGAGTGCAACCAGTATTTTATTCAACATTTCTACTCCCAATACAGATGGAGTGCCGCCTCCTATATAAAGAGTTCTGATGGTTCTGTCTGGCTTGTATAAAGACGAAAAAAAATTTCTGCGCTCGTACATTTCTCTTCCGAGCGCAGAAATATATTTGTTTGTGTAAGTCTTTGAAACAACGGAATAAAATCCGCAGTATATGCACTTTGAATTGCAAAAAGGGATGTGCAGATATATTCCGGCCATCTGGCTTTTATTTAAGCCTTATCTCCGCAGAACCGAGTTTACCCTTGGTGCTGTATGCTTCTACTGTGTAAGTACCCTTTGTAAGTTCTACTCCCGGAGTAAAATATATGCTCACCTCAAGTTCTTCTCCCTGATAATCCACTTCGCGAGAAGCAGAACATATCATCTGCTCTCCACCAAAAGTAAACATCTGCTGAGATTGATCTGCCATGAGTATTCCTTCCGGATCTTTTATTCTGATATAAACTGTCATGAGCCCTGTTTGGGCTATAGAATTCTCTACAAGAGAAAGATTGGTGCAGAACTGCACTGTGCGGCTGGAACGGTCTGTACTTCTGCCTTTGCCATTGAGGGCTACCAGAGATACACCGCGGCCTCTAACAACAGAGCCTTCGTCGAGTTTCTTGGCCTGAGCCTCAAGTTTTTTTGCTTGCGCCTCGTTCTTGGCAGAAGTTTCTTCTACCTGCTTTTTGGCCTCAGAAACTTCTTCCTTTAAGGCTATATTTATCTGATTCAGAGAATCTATTTGCTTGATGTAACTCTTCATTATAGATCTGAGAGTACCAAGCTCTTTCTCATATTTGCGGAGTTGTGCTTGGTTGGAAGCTTCTGTCTTTTTTACTTTTTCTATAAGCTCTGCAACCTTTTCTCGCTCTATCTGCAACTGAGTGTTTATTGTATCGTTTGTGGAAGACAAAGAGGCATAGTCTTGCTGCAACTGCGTCATCTGATCTGTAAGAGCCTGTTTATCTACAGCAAGCTCCATAGCTGTTTCTTTTATCTC
>ONYJ01000163.1 GCA_900322025.1 uncultured Bacteroidales bacterium
CTCGGGTGGTGAAATTGGTATACACGCCGGACTTAAAATCCTGTGGACAGAAATGTCCGTACGGGTTCGATTCCCGTCCCGAGCACTTTTAATACATATTTTATACGCATCTAAATTTACGATCGTTTATTTCTAACATATATTTTACCTTTTCTTCTGTACTCAGTCTAATGTTTAGAAATATGTTTTTACCCCAAATGTTTTTTTGAGCTCCATCCCTATAAGTATGCAACTAATCATGTGTTCATAGATTCTTTTTTTTGATTAGTTGTGGGTGGGAGTTGCTTTTGTAGCTCCCACTTTTTATTTTTGCATCCGAATTAAGAATATTCAGTAGAATTATCAGATATGAGAAAGTTTATCCTTTTATGTGTATTGTTGTTTACGAGCGTATTTTCTTTTGCGCAATTTGATGTGGGAGAGCCTGTTCAATGGCAGGCTTCTATAGTGGAGGTAGAACCTGGAGTTTTTGAAGTTCAGGTTGTTGCAAAGATAGAAAAGGATTGGCATACCTATGGAATCGGCCCTTACGATGGCGGTCCTAATCCAACATTGCTTACCATATCGGGAGAAGGAGTGGAGTTAATAGGAGAACCCTATGTTAAACAAGGAGGAAGGAGGGTTATGGATAAGACTTTTGGAATGGAGATAGACCTTATAGAGGATTCTGATATTATTGCACAAAAAATAAAGGCACGCTCGGCCACTAAAATAAGTGTGCTTGTAGAATGGCAGGCTTGTACAGAAGGCAGCTGCGTTGCTCCTCAGGAAGTTACACTTAGTCTTACGGTTCCCGGGGAGGCCGAAACCATAACTCAGGCCGGGCAAGATGCTTCCAACAATTCAATATGGGGTTTTATTCTTGAGGCTATGGCTTGGGGGCTTGTGGCTTTGCTTACTCCATGCGTTTTTCCTATGATACCAATGACGGTATCGTTTTTTCTTAAACAGAACGAGAAAGCTCCAACAAAAGGCCGCTTCTTGGCTTCTTTGTATGGAATCTGTATAGTACTTATTTATACTTTGCCAATAGCCATAATAATACTGCTTACCTATATGATAGGAGGAAGCATGGCATCCGATATTTTTAATTGGTTAGCTACCAGTTGGATAAATATAATATTCTTCTTGATATTTGTTGTTTTTGCATTGAGTTTCTTTGGCGCATTTGAGATAACCATGCCAAGCAGCGTTGTAAATAAGGCAGACAGCAAATCGAGTAAAGGAGGTATTATCGGAGTATTTTTTATGGCTCTCACCTTGGTGTTGGTATCGTTTTCTTGCACAGGTCCTATTGTTGGTTCTGCCATTATCAAGAGTATGCAGGGAGAAATAATGACTCCTATAATAGTAATGCTGGTATTCTCTATAGTATTTGCCATACCTTTCACGATTTTTGCCTTTGCACCTTCTTTGCTGAAGAAGCTGCCTAAGAGCGGAGGTTGGCTAAATAGCGTTAAGGTTGTGTTGGGCTTTATAGAGTTGGCGCTTGGAATGAAATTTTTGTCTGTAGCAGACCAGACATATCACTGGGGGTTGTTAGATAGGGAGGTTTACCTTGCTTTCTGGATTGTAATAGCAGGTCTTTTAGGTATGTATCTTATTGGTAAGCTGAGGTTTAAATACGATTCTCCAAGCGATTATGTTGGTGTGGGGAGGCTTTTCTTAGGTATAATATGTTTTGCGTTCATGGTATATATGATACCAGGAATGTGGGGAGCTCCTCTAAAGGCTTTGAGTGGTTATCTGCCTCCAATTCAAACGCAGGATTTTGTGGTTACACATACGAGTGGGTCTGGGGCAGGCACTTACCATCTGCCACAGTCTTCTTCTTCTATACATGCGGTTAATTCTGCAGAGCGCAAGTATTCAGATAAGCTTCATCTGCCTCATGGTCTTGTTGGCTATTTTACATTTGATGAGGCTCTTAAAGCTTCAAAGGAGCAAGGAAAGCCAATCTTCTTCGACTTTACAGGGCATGGTTGCGTAAATTGTCGCGAGATGGAGGCAAGGGTGTGGAGCGATCCTAAGGTTTTGGAGATGCTTAGAAACGATTTTGTGATATGCTCTCTATATGGTGATGACAAGATGGAAGTAATGCCTGAGGATTATGTAACCCTGCCAGACGGAAAGATTTTAAAGGGGATGGGCAAGATAAATTCCAGATTTGTAATGGAGAAGTTTAATGCCAATGCCCAACCTTTTTATTTGGTCTTGGATTCGGAAGGTAAGCCTTTAGTTGAGCCAATGGGGTATAATCTTAATATAGACAACTATATAGAGTTTCTGAAAAAGGGCTTGTCTGCTTATCAAAAATAGAGCAGCCGTTATTTTTAAGTTTGGTTAAAGAGTTTTCAGGTAGGCTTCCACAACATTAGGATAGTCTGCCTGTTCTCTTACATGTATTTTTTCTTCCAGCGATTCTAATGTTTCTGTAGGGCTGAGTATGAACTTAGATTGGAATATAATCTTGCCATGATCCATTTGTTCATCTACGATATGTATGGTAATGCCGCTATAGAAGTCTTTAGGTTGATTCGGATGCTGTGCAATGTATGTACGCATATCTTCCAGTACGGCTTTATGCACCCTTTCTCCGTACATGCCTTTACCACCATAGTTTGGCAGAAGGGCAGGGTGGATATTTATGATTCTGCCAGGGTATAGCTCTATTAGCTCCTTAGGTATTTGGAGCAGGTATCCGGCAAGTAGTATGATATCTATGTTCTTTTCTTTCAGAACTTCGATTATATTTGGGTGGTGTTGATTGTCTGTTAAGCAAAGCTGGCTCTTTTTCAATACAATGGCCGGCACCTTCAGATTTGCTGCCCTAGTAAGCACAAAGGCTTCTTCTTTGTTGCATACAACAAGTTCTA
>ONYJ01000057.1 GCA_900322025.1 uncultured Bacteroidales bacterium
ATCGAAAAGGTTCGTTTCACGCAGCTTTTCTCGTCATGGCAAAGATATGCAAGCATCTCTTTGCTCATTTGACTTATCGAAAAGGTTGTATTTTTGTACTCGTTATAACAGAAAACGGAGATTTCAGATGAATTGGATTATTCTTGTACTCGCAGGACTCTGCGAATGCGCATTCACCTTCTGCTTAGGAAAGGCAAAGGCTTCTACAGGCATAGAAGCTACACTATGGTATTCATGCTTTGTTGTTGCCTGTACCCTCAGTATGATATTGTTGGCTAAAGCCATAAAAACCATACCCATAGGCACAGCCTATCCTGTATGGACAGGTATTGGGGCTGTAGGTACGGTTCTACTCGGCATATTGGTATTCAAAGAACCAACCTCGCTATGGAGGTTGGTCTTTATATTCACTCTTATAGCCTCTATAATAGGGCTTAAAACTGTTAGTTAAGCTTAGAATGTAAAATCTACTCCCACTCCAAAAACTTTATTGGTACGGCTGTATTTAGTATAACCAACAGCAGTGGTTTTGGTATGGTCCTTATAGTTAGATGCAAAATAAGCGGCATTAAGCTTGAGATTCTCAGTAACGGCAAAACCTACTCCGAAACCATACGAGAAACAGTTCAAGTTAAAAGACAAGTCTGAATAGTTTGCTTCTTTCTGGTTGTAAAATGTCTGCTGTATTCCGGCACTTACCTCCCATCTGTCTGTAATATCGTATTCTACACCAAAAGTAATCTCGTCTGTATCCTTTAAAAGACTCTTATCCCATTGCTTGGTATCCAAATCAAAATAATGATTGTAGCCAACATTCAATCTGAGTTTTTCCACAGGCCGCACCATTCCTCCAAATGCAAAAACTGCAGGCATATCGGCATTTGTCTTGGCTCCATCCAAGAAACCTGCAAACGAAGCATTACCTGCCGCAAGATTATTAAATGCCTCATTATTTTGTGCCTTGCTCTTCAAAGATAACTTATTCTTAAATTCATATCTCAGAGCCAGATTAAGATACTCATTGGGCTGATAGTCTAAGCCTATTATAGGAGATACTCCAAAACCTTTTTGCTTGCAATCTAAAATAAATGGATTTGGAACAGGTACTATGTCGGCCGATGTTGTGCGGAATGTAATATCGGTAACAGAACCTCTGTAGTGATTGGACGCCAATACTCCTCGCAAACCTACACTCAAACTCAAATTATCTGTAAGTTTTCTGGCAGCAGCCAGCGTTATGCCATAATAGAAAGATTTACCTCTCACAGAAGAATTAAGGCTATAACCGCCAAAGTTAGCTCCGAGGGTAGTCATACCCATTTGGCCTACAAGAGCCTCAAAAGCCCCTATCCCGTTTTTGAATTCACATTCTCCACCACCTCCAAGAATACCAAAACCAAACTGGAAAGACCAATCGTCTGTATTGTAGGCAGCAAATAAAGACGGTTGAATAAGTACATCTACCTTTCCTTTGAATATACGGCTAAAAGAGCCATCTGCCTCACTTGTACCGGGATTCAAATAATTTGCCCCAAATAAAGGCCCGTAATTGGCCCTTGAATTTCTTGTCTGATGAGGGCTTTGCCAGTTAAACTGAAGATGCCAGCCCCTTTCCATAAAAACAACTCCGGCCGGATTGTAATAAACCCCGTCTATTCCTATGGCACCCGTTCTGGCCGGGTTCCTTAAAAACTTGATACTCTGGTTTGTATTTGTCAGATAATCACCAGCATAAGATAGCACAGCAATAAAAAGCATTGCTGAAAAAAGAAGTATTTTTTTCATACGTTAAAGTAAAATTATTTCTCTAAAAGAATAGAATATATCACTAAGAAACTTACATACTGATTATAATCAATATGCATAAGATGTAATTAGTGTCTCGATATTATCAAAAGCGTGTCGTTATCGTCTAAACATTTCTTTATATCCTTTCCACCGGATACCACTTTACAGAAACTAACCTCAGGCCCTTCTACTTTTTTTACCCTCAATCTGCCAAGATATGTCCGGGCATCTCTGCCGGCAATTGTCTTCTGCTTATATACTCCAAAGGTAAGGCCTTCATAAACACCATGATTTGAACCTAAATCTATATAAACCTCTTTCTGCTTATCGTTTTTGTCGGCACCTAACTCTATGATGTCGGCTGTTAGAGGATACACATCGTCGTAATATCTGGTCACATAGTTTGCCACATATTCTATGGCTTTATCCAAAGCAGCCTGTCTGGAAAGGAACCACGAAGAAGAATACTCATTACTTTCTATTCTAAAAGTATTGCTATTGATGATAGTTCCATGCGCCAAGTCTTTTAGATTGAGTGTAAGCATAATTACTGCCTGATACTTTTCTTTGCTCACACTCTTCTTAGTTCCGTCCTTCTGCTTTACCTCCTCAGTGAAAACCCTTGTAGTTGTAGTTATTCTGGATATTGTACCATCTATGAACAACGCATAATCCATTTTGTCGGATTCCGGATCAAACTGTCTGTCCATAACCTTAAAACGGAAAGCCCAACTCAAACCTTTCACTATGTTAGCCTTTACTGCATCTGCATAACTATCATAGTTTTCTGTAAACTCTCCTGTTGCTACAGCTGCGATAACATCCAGTACCTTTGAGCCTGTAGTTGTTTCTTTACTCTTGGGAGTATAAGTTATGTCTCCTACATAAAGCTCAAATTTCCTATTCCGATCAAAACCGTCTTCATGCTCTTGAGCATACAAACCGGCAGACTGGGGCATTGTACATAAAGCTGCAACTGCCAACAAGATAAAGCTATAGATTTTTTTCATATTCTTATGGTTATTTAGTCAAACACTAATTACTAATGCAAATATAATTTTTTTTTACCATCTAAAATGCGTAAATTGTACATTGAAATTGCACTTAACTTTATAATCGGAGGCTTTAATTATGAGAAAGATAATATGCTTATTATTCACGATTATTATAGCAGCAACATATTCTGCCTGTACCATAGACAAACACTACGATTTAAGAAGTAAAAACATAGATTATCAGATAAATGCAGGCCAGCAGATTGTTGTACCAATAGGTAATTTTTCTACTATAAAAATAGGCACCCTGCTCTCTAACCACACCAAAGCTTTGTTCAGTAAAGACGAAGAAGGTAATTATATCTACGATCCAGCAGGAACAGTACTCTACGATTTGGAATTGGGCAATTACAACCTCTTAGGACTATCTTTTATAGATCTCAAAAACACACATGTACCGCATTTGAAATTCTTTATGACACTAAAGAATACAATGCCTTTTGACATGAACATTTCTTGCAAGTTTGTAGATACTTTAGGAGCTCCCATAGAAGGTATTACAGGTATCTTAGATGCAGATATACCGGCAGGTACCGAAGAATATCCCGGCTTAGTAGAAACCACCTTAAACATCAGTTCCAAAGAAAACCTGCTCGGGGGTGGGTTTAATGGTTTAGTACTGGTTATGACTGTAGGAGAAATGCCTACGAGTAAAACTATGGTAGCCAAAGGCTGTGGTTTAGCCGTTAAGAATGTAAGAATACAGCTCCCCGATGGGATAAACTTCAGAATCAAGAAAAACAAAGTAAAAGATTCTGAATAAACATGCATTCACAAATGAAAAAACATAACATATATCTAATTGCTCATTTGACAGTAGTGCTATCTGTACTGTTACTGGTTTCTGAAAGAGTTAAGGCTCAAGACCTCAGAAGTGCTTATTTTATAGATAATTATACCTACTCTTATCGTCTGAATCCGGCCTTTTCCACACAAAGGAACTTTCTCGGAGCTCTGATAAGTAATCTGAACGCCGGCACCAACAGCGACATAGGAGTATCTACCCTATTATATCCATACAACGATAAGCTTGTAAGCTTTATGCATAAATCTGTTGACCGAGACGAATTCTTGGCCAAGCTTAAACAACTTAACAGAATAGATGTACATGTAAACCACAATATAGCCTCTGCCGGATTTTGGACTACAATAAAGAAGAAGCCGGTATTTCAGACATTTGAAATAAATATGCGCAATGCTACCACGGCCAAAATACCATATAATCTGTTCAGTTTTCTTAAAGGAGGAAATGAAGATAATTTCTTCTACGATCTTTCGAATGTTTATGGCTACACATACACCTATTTGGAAATGGCCGGCGGCACTTCTGCAAAATTTGGAAAACTCTCAGTAGGTGCAAGAGCTAAACTGCTGATAGGCACTAATAAAATCAGCCTGAAAGTAGATGAAATGTTCGCAAATTTAGACGGTTCGGAGTGGGCTATTAGGTCAAATGCCATACTCAGAGCATCCGGAGGAGGTGTAAAACAGGAATTGATGCAAGGGGCGCTTGGAGAGTATGATGTACTAAGACTTAAAAATATAAAATTCAAACCACTTGGTTTCGGTGGTCTGGGAGGTGCCATAGATTTAGGTATAAAATACGAAATCAATCAGTATATAAATGTATCTGCCGCTGTTAATGATCTTGGCTTTATAGTATGGAGAAATAAAGTTAATGGCTTAAACGATTGGAAGACATGGATTATACACAGAGAAGAAACCGATGTTATCGGTAATATAGGCACCATTTTTAATGAGATAGTTAATAGATTAAAGAGTGTATATGAGTTTGTTCCTATGGAAAAGAACTATACCTCTCAAAGTCTCAGCCTAAACCTACATGCAGGAGCAGAATTTAAAATGCCATTTTACAAGAAGATGTCTATAGGAGTGTTGGGGGTTTTTAGAAACAGCAATATAAA
>ONYJ01000164.1 GCA_900322025.1 uncultured Bacteroidales bacterium
CCGGTATTGGTTTTAGGAACAAGGTCTGCCGTTTTTCTTCCCATGGATAATTTAGGATTAGTAATCATAGACGAAGAGCACGACCCCAGCTACAAGCAAGAAGAACCGGCACCAAGATATAATGGCAGAGATGCTGCCACCCTACTTGCCCAAAAGCATTCGGCAAAAGTGCTCATGGGAAGCGCAACCCCTTCTTTTGAGAGTCTTTTTAACTGCTATACAAAAAAATTTGAAAGAGTTGCTTTAGCAGAAAAATACTACCAGTCTGCTCCTCCGGATATTACGGTAATAGATACCATCTGGACCCGTAAAACAAAACAGATGAAGGGAAGTTTCTCTCAACAGTTGATAAATCTCATAGAGAAAACTATCGCAGACAAAAAACAAGTGTTGGTTTTCCGCAATATAAGGTCGTATGCCCCGGTAGTTCAATGCACTAACTGCGGAGAGCCGCTAAAGTGCCCGCACTGCAATGTACCTTTGAGCTACCACCGCTTTGATAACTCACTGCAATGCCATTGGTGCGAATACAAAACACCGTACAAACCTGTTTGCCCTGCCTGTAACCAACAGAGCTTGGAACTCAGGGGAGCCGGCACTGAAAAGATAGAAGAGGAACTTCGAGAACTGTTCCCAACTGCCACTATAGCACGCTACGATGCAGATATTACAAAAAGTAAGAAAGAGGCCGAGCGGGTTTTATCGGATTTTGAGAGTGGAAAAACAGACATTCTTGTGGGTACCCAGATGACAAGCAAAGGATTCGACTTTGAGAACCTTGCTCTTGTGGCTGTTATACAAGCAGATACTATACTATCGCAACAAGATTTCAGGGCAGACGAAAAGGCCATGCAACTATTTATCCAGCTAATGGGCAGAAGCGGCAGAAGGAATATGAAAGGCCATCTGGTTATTCAAACCAATCAGAAAAATCATCCTGTAATCAAAGAAATTGTAGAGATGTCTGAGCGCCTGAGTTGGGAATATGAAACCGGCACAAAAGGCTCCGCAACTTCCGAAGAAGTTACTACAGGAAACATGATGGCAGAAAGAAGCATATACAGCTTCCCACCGTTTGTAAGACTAATCAATATATTCCTGCGGCATAAAAATCACAAAAAGTTAGAAGATACAGCCAATTCATTTGCACGAGTGCTAAAAAACTCCCACGCGTTCTCAGCCATTGAAATTAACGGCCCATTTGTTCCACGAATGGAAAAAATCAGAGACGAGTATCAGCTGTGCTGTAGCATTAAACTGGCAAAAGACAATAATTTGCAGGCAAATAAAGATGCCGTAAAAAGAATTATAGAAGTAATGAAGCTGCCGGTTCAAACCATTATAGACGTAGATCCTATATAAATACAAACTATCCAGAAACTACATCTTGTAAGAAGAACCAACCACTACCTTTATGCTCTTTGGCACCAAAGAAAACCTGAAAGGAGAAGTTCCTACCGCCTCTCCATCTATCTCTATTCTGGTTTCCGGTTCAGAAGTTATTTCTATAGTACGACACTGCTTGAATAAAACCTTTGGGAGCGTATAAATCTTGCCGGAATACAACAGCTTAAAGTTTCTCATAACCTTTAATTTAGACATATCGGTTATTACGGTAAGATCTAAAAGTCCATCGTCTATTGCGGCGTTTGGAGTTTGCTGCATACCTCCTCCATTGAACCTTCCTATGCCAACGGCACCCGAAAATACTAAACCGCTATAGAAAAGCTTGCCATCTACGGCTATGTTAAAGTGCTTGTGTTTGAATTTAAGAAGGGTGTTAAATGTACTTCGCAAATACAAATTCTTCCCATACCTGCCCTCATCTTTCAAGTTATTGTATTTAAGATTCACCATTGCATCAAACCCAACTCCGGCAACATTGGCCATGTATCGGGTATGAGAAACCCGAGTTTCCATAAACTCTACCTTCCCAACATCTTGCAACACGGTACGCTTCTGCACCAATGCCTCAACAGCCTCTGAATATGTGGTGGATATTCCATACATCCTTATCCAATCGTTTCCGGTACCTGTAGGTATTACCGCAAGAAATATATCTGTGGTAGGCACGGTTTTCTGAAGAAAGATTCCGTTTACCACCTCATGAATAGTGCCGTCTCCTCCAACTGCCACTATATGCCTGAACCCTTTGTTGATGGCGCTAACGGTAAGTTCTATAGCATGAAACTTATGCTCGGTAAAAACACAAGTAAACTTTAGGCCGCTTTTGTACATCTGGTTGGAGATTACAGGCCAGTCCTTTAGTCCTTTACCGCTACCCGCCTTGGGGTTGACTATTACCATCCAACTATCAGAACTCATATTGAGTGCAAAAATAATAAAATCCGTTATTTTTATTTTTATTATCTTTGTTTGTTTAGAATACCGTTCACTTTTTTAGTGTGGATTATTAGCGATAAGAGAAAATGGGAAAAGTAATTGCAATAGCTAATCAAAAGGGCGGAGTTGGTAAAACCACAACCGCCATCAATCTGGCTGCCTCGCTGGCCGTTCTTGAAAAAAAGACCTTGCTGATAGATGCAGACCCACAGGCCAATGCCACTTCGGGGCTAAATTTCAATCCAAACGCCACAGATAAGAAAACCATATATGAGGTTTTAATAGGAAAACGCAAAATAGAAGAGATTCTATTAGAAACCGAAATCAAAAACCTAAGTGTAGCACCATCACACATAAATTTGGCCGGTGCCGAAATAGAACTGGTAGAAAATATCGAGGAAATTGAAGAACGAGCCAATGCCATGAAAAAAGCTATTGCCGGCATCCGCAACAAGTTCGACTTTATAATTTTTGATTGCGCCCCTTCGTTGGCCACAGTAACAATCAATGCTTTAGTGGCCTCAGACTCGGTTATAATCCCCATTCAAAGTGAATTTTTCGCCCTTGAAGGATTGGGCAAGCTGCTAAACAACATAAAGTTAATTCAAGGAGAATTAAATCCAGATCTCACAATAGAAGGCTTTTTGCTAACGATGTTCGATTCCAGATTAAGACTTGCCAACCAAGTAGCAGAAGATGTGAGAAGGCATTTTGGCACAATGGTGTTTGAAACAATCATAAATAGAAATGTAAGGCTCAGCGAAGCTCCAAGCCATGGCAAGCCTGTCATTCTCTACGATGCAATGAGCAACGGCTCTAACAACTACCTTAATCTGGCAAAAGAAGTAATAGCAAGGAACCAATAAAGAGCCCGAATATGTCTAACAAGAATCAAAATAAAGGACTTGGCAGAGGCTTGGAAGCTCTGCTTTCAAATGCAGCCGAAACGGGCATCAGGCATGAGCAAACCTCTTCTCCTCTAACCTCTATCAAAGAGATAGAGCTCAGTCAGATAGTTCCAAATCCATTTCAACCCCGAAGCGAATTTGACCGCCAGAAACTGCAGGAATTGTCTGATTCCATACATCAGATGGGAGTTATCCAACCCATTACGGTAAAGAAGATTTCCGTTGGCAGGTATCAGATAATCAGTGGAGAAAGAAGATTCAGAGCCAGCAAGATGGCAGGCCTTAAAACAATACCGGCCTACATAAAAGACGTTAATGAAGATGCCATGCTGGAAATGGCTCTTGTAGAGAATATCCAAAGAGAAGATTTGGATGCCATAGACATAGCCATAAGTTTTCAAAGGCTGATAGAAGAATGTTCTCTTACTCAA
>ONYJ01000041.1 GCA_900322025.1 uncultured Bacteroidales bacterium
AAAATGGCGGGCCATATAGCAGATAAGGTAAAAACAGAGCGGGTAGAGGTATTGGAAGCTTTGTCTGCTAATTTACACACGGAGTATGAACAAAGATTTAAAGGTTCTGTTCAGAAAGTTTTATTTGAGGGAAAGATAAAAGGAAATCAAAATCTAATGGGGGGATACACAGGAAATTACCTTCGTGTTGAGCGGCCATACGAAAAGGAAGCCATAGGAGAAATCAGAGAAGTGGTACTATAACTTAATCTTGTTCTTTTTTATTCTTCTTAGCTTGTCTTTTAGCTTTTCTTTCTTCCCTTTCTTTAATCCTCAGCATTTTCTCATATTCTTTTTGGGCAGCACTTTTCTTTCTGAAAATATCTTTGAAAGAATTGAAATCGTGCTGATACGCCACTCCTATACCGGTTCTTTGACTAAGATACAGATCATTTGAGTAAAAATCTGTGGAGTGCGAGAATAGGGTCATTCGCACTTTACCTTGGCGATCCATTTTAACTTCTATGTCTATATCGCCTTTTACATCTCTTCCGGTGTAATACGAGTAAGGGTCGTTACCCATACTGCCATTTATAATTACACGATTATTAAATAATTGAGTAGAAACAGCCACTTCAAACACATCGTTTGCAGTTTTGTCGCCTTGTTGGTAATTAAATCCAAGGTCTAATGGAATATTCAGCTGCATAAACAGGTTGTTAATTTGTCCTACCAGCATGGAAGACGCATTGGCATACAAGGCTGTATTGGTAGATGATATACCGGATTCTATATCTGGTGTAAAACTTCCAAAAGCCAGTAAAGAAGCAAACTGCTTCTGAATCTTATCTTCGGTATTCAGCGCACTTTCTACTTGAATTTTTATACTTGGGTCTAAATCCGGAATGTCTATACCAAATTTTATTTGCGGATTGTCTAATATTCCTGTTATTTTGATATTGGAATTCACAAGCCTGGAAGATACAAAGGTAGTATCAGAAATTAGCCTGTTTATAGCAGTTTTAGTAGAATATACGGCACTGATATCTAATTCTGTATTGCCTATTTTTCCGTTGAGCGATACATTGCTGCCCGGTTCTATCTTAAAATCTCTCGAAGCCAAGCCCATTAGCACAAAATGATAGCTGCCATCGCTAATTGTGTAATTACCGGATAAATCGAATATATTTTTCTGAGGGTTTACTTTTACTCCTATTCTGCCATTTCCTCTTGCTTTCATTATATCGCCGGTAGATTTATCTACTTCGAGCCATATATTAGCATCGGGAGTTGCTGTAACATTCAGATTTATTACAAGTTCTGTAGGGTCGTTTGCTTTTTTGCTTTTAGAGAAATATAGGGTGTCGTAAGGGTCTATTTCCATTTCTCTTTTCTCTTGAACAAACTTAATCAGATCTGATGCGTTTGCATTGGCTGCACCGGAAAGCGGAATATGAAAGAAGGTTTTACGGTCTGTTCTTGCGTTAATATCGAGATTCAGAGCTTTTAGGTTACCTTTTATGTTTACATTGCCAGAGGCAAAGACGGTTCCGTAAAAATCTTCATTATCTGCCTCAGAAGTATTCAGACAATGAAAGTTATCTAAGGATATTCTTGCATCTATTTGAATATCCTTGAACTTATTGAATTTAATACCTCCGTTAAGCCTTCCCTTGCCCTTATGAACATCGCTAATCAGGTTGTTCTTAAAAGTTATACCTTTTGTATCTATGTTAAAAGGTCCATCTAATGTCATAGGTACATTCAGATAGTCTAAGGTAAACTGGAACTTATTAAAACTACAGTTGTTGCCGCTGATGGCGATATTGTTAATGGGGCCGTGTATTCTGATATTTCCTTTTAAGCTCCCATCGGTTTTTGTTACAACGGAAGCAAGCATAGGCTCAAAGTAGTTTAGAGCTAAATCATCTAGTTTTGAATTCAGGTCTATATAAGCATCTTGCGGACGATAGAAACCGCTTATGTCTAACCGAGGCTTATCGTTTAGCGTGGTGTTGAGAACTAGATTATATCGTTTATTTTCTTCGTTGTAAAAACCTTGGAAATTCAAGGTACCTACAGGAGCATGATTTACATACATGGAATCTCCTCTGAAAGAGGCAAACATTTTTGGATTATTTGCATTCAGAGACAAATTGGCTTTGCCGGAAATCAAGCCCTCCAAATTCATTTTTTTCTCTAAAAACTGATCTACGATGGCTATGTTGAATTCTTTCATGGAAACCAGAAGGGAGTCGTGGAGGCTTCTTGATAATGTTCCCTCCACACTAAGGGTCTGGTTGCCGTTTAGTATATTCAGGTTGTCTATTGCTATTATAGAGTCTGATATCAAAATTTCTGCAGGGCTGAAATCCCAGCTCGTGTTCTTAATAGAAATATCTGATGGATATAGAGTTATAGCGATAGGCTTTTGCAGTTTGATAGAATGTATGTTATTCTCAAACAGAGTGTCTTTCAAGAAATAAATTCCTGCGTTTAGGTTTGTTTTGTTATTGCCGGTGCTATCGTTATGAAATGTGAGCGATGTGTTTATCCTGTTATTCTGTATGGTAGCAAGCAAACGGGTACTATCTACGGTAATTCCGGAAGCTACTACATCTTTGGAAAACAGGGATGCAGAAATAGTAGAATCTCTATCTGAAATGCTTAGCCTAACATTTTTGAGATAGTTGTTCTCCCAAGCCAAGCGGCCGCTATATAGCAGCAGTCTATAATGGTCGTTGTCTGATACCCTTATTCTAAGAGAAGTGCCTTCTTGAATATATAGTCCCGGACTTATAAAAGCACATATACCCTGCGTATTGAGTGTTTGCAGGGTAAGACTATAGTTCTGATTGTATTGTTGGTCTATGTATTCAGAATCGGTGTCTGTAACAATGTTGTTAAAGTGTTTGTAGGCAATCTGATTCTTCATCTGCGAGAAAAACTGATTAATAGGGCGACTGCCTTCGTATCTGGCTTTAACAAAATTAGATATTACGTTAATTACATAGTTGCCGTTTTCAAATAGCGAGGTGGCGTCCAAATCTCCTAACTCATAGTGTCCGTGAGAATTTGTGAAGGTGGTGTTATCCATTTTCAGATAGCCAAATACATCTTTATTGGAGTTGCTTTTAAGATCGGCGCTTATGAATGTACTGATTTCTGAAATAGAATCTCTGGTATCGAGATTTAGGGCTCTGAGATCTGCATAAGGTATGTTTGCATAAAAGTTAAACAAGCTGCCGTCTTTTATGGAAGTGGATATTTTACCTTGGAACATTAGATCCAAGGCAGGATCGTGGCATATTACCTTGCCGTCGAACAGCTCGTTTTCGTATGTGCCTTTTGCAAAAATACCTGTAAAGTTGTAGTTGTTAAATCCGAGTTTTCTGGCATATAAGCTATCTATAGATACTATAGAGCCGTTTTTGCCCTGATGCACATTTACTCTTCCGCTTCCGCTGAAGAACCCAAACATTTTGTTTCCGGTAACAGAGCGTAAATTTATGTCATTGGCATTTACCCGAACAGATACTGTTGGCAGGTTTGGCGATTTGGCTACATTTACAAATGCGTTCACATCGGTAGAAGAAGTTCCAGCAGAAGCTAAAGTTCCTATGGTGTGGAGATTGCCTATTGTACCGCTTATGCGCCCTGTGAAATTCCATATATCCATAGGCGACATTTGTTCCAGAAAGGCTATCTTGTTTTCTCCCGGCAGGAATGATATCAGTTGTGCAAGGTCTTTGCCATTTGTGGAAATCTTTTTTACATCTCCGTTGATAGAAGTGTTCATAGCATTTGGCAGCCCCCTGAGGTAGAAGTTGGATAAGGCAATGGTTGTTTGCCCGGAGTTGTTTGCTGCATTCAAATACTTGATATACATATTGTTTACCGTACCCTCTACTTGTGCGTCAGAAAGTAGAACAAGAGGAGACGTTAGCAGTTCCGGCGCAAATCTACCTATGGTTTTGAATGCTATGTTGCTGTTTTGAAATTTTGTTCTAATGAAAACCTTTTGGGTAAAATACTTCAAATCTGCGGCAGAATTAAAGCTCATGGATAGGTATTGAGCGTTCAGTAAACTTCCATCTGCTGCAAGATACAAGTTTTGGATATTTGCTTCCGTAGAACTGATAGTAACCTTGCCGGTTAGTTTTTCCAAGGTCATGCCACATTTTTCGTATGCAGACAAATTTGTGATATTTGCTTTTAACGAGTCTGCAGCGTATATAATATCTGAAACTTCTGCATTTATATTGCTGAGTCTTAAATCCGAAAAATCCATTTGCCCCGGCCCGTATGTCTTGCCTAAAAATGGGTCGTACAGATTGAAACGGAATTTCTCGAGTTTGATTTTTTTCAGAGCAATGTTAAGTTCTCGATTAGACTCTTTGTTGGAGGGTGGAAATATTCGGTTGAGATTTGTGGTGGAATCTGTTTCGGAAATGAGGTTAAAAACTCCGTCAGAAATTGTTACAGAAGTGATTCTCTTCTGTTTGTCTAATAAGCCTCTCAAAGAAAATGTGGCTTCTAAATCTTTGGCGGCAACCAAGGTATCTTTTGAAACTATAGAAAAATTTGTTAGGTGCAGGCGGTTGAAAAATCTTATATCTATATCTCCTACATTGATTTCTGCATCGATATTCTTTGTGAGAGCCGCTACAGCCATGCTGCCAATACGGGTTTGTACATACGGAATTTGTATTACCAGATATAGGCTTAATATCAGGCATAAAAGACCCATCAGAATCCAAATTATGTATTTCCCTACCTTAATCATGCCTAAACCGGCTATTATTTGTAACTGTAGAATACAAATTTAACTAAAAACTCATTAGATTTGCATGCAGACTTAACAATCACCTATGAGCGATATAATTCTTGGCATAGAATCTTCTTGCGACGATACTTCTGCAGCCGTATTAAAAGACGAGTATCTATTGTCCAGCGTAATAGCTAGTCAGAAAGTACATGAACGGTGGGGCGGAGTTGTTCCGGAGCTAGCTTCAAGGGCTCACCTTTTGAATATAGTTCCGGTTATAGATCAGGCTCTAAAGGAGGCAGATCTTACTATTCAAGATATTGATGCCATTGCATTTACAAGAGGTCCCGGCTTGCTGGGGTCTTTGTTGGTGGGAACCTCATATGCCAAAGGATTGTCTATTGCCACTGGTAAGCCTATAGTAGAAGTTAATCATCTTCAGGGACATATACTCTCTTGTCTGGTTAAGCAACCGGGCAAGGAAAATGTTTCTCCAGCTTTTCCTTTTCTTACGCTTTTGGTTTCCGGCGGTCATACTCAAATAGTAAGAGTTGATGGCTATTTTGAATTCGAAATTCTGGGGCAGACTATAGATGATGCTGTGGGAGAAGCTTTTGACAAATGCTCTAAGATGATGGGACTTGGATATCCCGGTGGACCTGTAGTAGATAAGTTGGCTAAAGAGGGAGACGAGAATAAGTTTAAGTTTAACCTACCGCAGATATCAGGTTTAGACTACAGCTTTAGTGGAATAAAAACTTCTTTGCTGTACTTTTTACGAGATCGTTTGAAAGAGAATCAAGATTTTATAGAACAGAATAAGGCAGATATTTGCGCCAGTTTTCAGAAGGCTCTGATAGACATACTTATGAAAAAACTGATTTTAGCGGTAAAACAAACCGGAATAAACAGAGTAGCTATAGGGGGAGGCGTTTCTGCCAATTCTGGTTTGAGAAGCAGGGTTGAGAATGAGGGGCGCAAAAGAGGCTGGCAGACATTTATACCGGAATTCAGATTTACAACAGATAATGCGGCTATGATAGCAATCAGCGGACTTTATAAATATCGGCGAGGAGAATACTGCAATTTAGATGCTCCGTCTGTTGCAAGAGCCTCGCAAATGCAGTAGGGTATGTGTTGTGCTATAGTGTAGTCAATGTGCTGTAGTATGGTATGGTATGGTATGGTGTGATGTAGCGTAGTGTGATGTAGTATGGTGTGATGTGATGTAGCGTGGTGTGATGTGATGTAGTGTAGTATGGTATTCTTAGGAGTAGTACTGTATTCTGTTCTTCAATAGATAGTTATGAGAGATATAGAAATATCGTTTTCTGTTACAGAAAAACAGGGTAGTAAGGCGTTGGCAGACAAATGCTCTAAGGCATGTGGAATTTCCGCAGACAAAATAGCTCATATAGAGGTATTGAGGCGCTCCATAGATGCTCGGGGTGGCAAAATTGCATTCAAATATAAGGTTCAGGTTTATTTGAAATCTGAGAAACCTATGCAACCATATAAGCTGCCTCCTTATCTGGATTGTTCTAAGGGAGAAAAGGTTATTGTTGTTGGAGCCGGGCCTGCTGGTTTGTTTGCGGCTCTTACTCTACTTCAGCGAGGTAAATGTCCTATAGTGTTAGAGAGGGGAAAAGATGTGCATGCTCGTAAATATGATATAGCTCGGCTTATGCTCAACCAACTGGTAGATCCGGATTCCAATTATTGCTTTGGAGAGGGTGGGGCTGGCTGCTTTTCAGACGGGAAGCTTTTTACTCGTTCTACCAAAAAAGGAGATATCAGAGAAGTGCTACATCAGTTAGTGATGTTTGGAGCTGAGCCTACAATTCTGATAGATGCTCATCCACATATAGGAAGTAACAAACTGCCTGAAATAATGGAGAGAATACGCAACTGCATCATTTCTCATGGTGGGGAGGTTCATTTTAACACAAGGGTAGTAGATTTAATACCTCCTAAAGCAGATGCTCTCTGGCATGCAAGATGCTTGGAAAGAGTAGAGGGGGGAGGTTTGACAGAAACTGAATATCAGTCAAAAAAATTGATTTTGGCCAGCGGACATTCTGCCAAGGACATATATCAGCTTTTCTACGATAAAGGTTGGGCATTAGAGGCTAAGGGATTTGCGCTTGGTGTGCGGGCGGAACATCCCCAGCAATTGATAAATGATATACAGTATCACGGTAAATGGCAGAAGAATTTGCCGGCTGCTGAGTATTCTTTGGTTTCGCAAATAGATGGCAAGGGAGTCTTTTCTTTTTGTATGTGCCCGGGTGGCATACTTTTGCCTTCTTCTACAGCGGCTGGTGAGGTGGTGCTTAACGGGATGAGTAATTCCATGAGAAATTCTCCGTGGGCCAATGCTGGAATAGTTACAAGTATAGATCCTGATGAAATTGATGAATTTGCAGAGTGGGGGCCGCTGAAACTCCTCAAATTTCAGGAAAAAATAGAGCAGGGAATTTTTGCTCATAATGGAGGTTCGCTCAAGGCACCGGCCCAGAGAATGACCGATTTTTGCAAGGATAAACTATCTGCCGATCTGCCGGCAACATCTTATAAAATAGGGGCGTATTCGGCTAAACTTAGCGAGGTGCTACCGGAGACTGTTTTTCAGCGGCTCAAGCGTTCCTTCTTTTTCTTTGATAAAAAAATGAGAGGCTTTTACACCTCTCAAGCTTTGCTTCTTGCTGTAGAATCGAGAACATCTTCTCCTGTTAGAATTCCACGACATCCTGAAACTCTGCAACATGTATCGTTGAACAATCTCTACCCATGTGGCGAAGGTGCAGGATATTCCGGCGGCATTGTATCTTCTGCATTAGACGGAATTAACGTGGCTCGCAAGATATAATAGCCTGTTCTCTGTATGTACATCAGTGGCAGTGGCCGCAACCTCCACCGCAGCTGCTGCAACTATCGTCTGAGCAGTTGTGCTGAATCTTTTCGCCGTAAAGACCTTCTTGAAGCTCTTTTTCTGTGGCTTCTCTTACTTCTTCTACCTTGCCGTTGAAATGCAGTTTTTCTCCGGCCAGAGGATGATTGAAATCCATGGTTACCTTATTATCCAAGGCCTTGACATCTTTAACTATGCCGTTCATTCGGTGGCCTTCTTTGTCTTGCATAGGGAGTATGTTGCCTACTTTGATAACTTCGTAATCTACCTTGCCATCTATTTCAAACATTTTTAGGGGAAGATCTACAATCATCTGAGGGTTAACCTCGCCATAGGCATCGGCTGCTTCCAGCTCAAAGTCAAATGTATCTCCAACAACTTTTCCTGCAACATTGTCTTCAAATTTCTTTAGGAGCATTCCGTTGCCGAAGATAAATGTAAGAGGTTCTTTTGCTTCAACCTTTTCTATTTCTTTTCCGTTTACCACCAGTGTATAACTTAGGCTTACAACTTTGTTTTCAGCAATTTTCATAAAATAGTTATTCGTTAAAAATCAGTTAATATTCTTTTTATTTTTTTCTCGCCTGTATATCTTATATCCTATTGCGGCTACAAATATAGAAATCAATGGCGAAATATAGTTAAACAAGCAGTATGGGGCATAAACCAATGTAGGCACTCCTAATACTCCTGCCTGCATGGCTCCGCATGTGTTCCATGGAATCAGCACAGATGTTACGGTAGCCGAATCTTCTATGGAGCGGCTCAGTAGCCTGCCTTCGTAGCCTTTTTCTTCATAGAGTTTCTTGAGCATATTTCCGGGAAGAATTATGGACATATACTGATCGCTGAGGGCGATGTTGCAAAAAACAGATGTGGCTATGGTGGTAGCAACTAAACTGGCTGTATTTTTTATCAATTTTTCGAGTTTTGTAGTTATAGTTTGTATAAATCCTCCGGCCTCAAGCATTCCTCCAAAGATAGTAACACTGAGTATCAGCCAAATAGTATCCATCATTCCGGCTATACCATTTGTTGAGGCAAGTTTCTGGAGCATTGCATTTGGAGCAGCAATATCTACATGAGAAGACATTAGCTCTATAGGTGCATAGATAAAAGTTTGCCAAGTATTTACTTCAAACGGGCTTATCTGGCTTATGATTTGGGGCTGTACTATGCATGCCAGAACAGAGGCGAATACGGCACTTAGCAGAAGAGTAAGAATAGGTGATAACTTCTTAATCATCAGAAAGATTGTAAAAACAGGCACAAGTAGTAGCCACGGAGAAATATTGTATGTAGATGTAAGGTCGGCCATTTGTCCTTCTATATCGAGATTGGCAGCACTTGCCGCTCCGGCACCAACAATGGCAAAAACCACCCCGCAAATCAACACTGCAGGTATGTTTGTAATCAGCATGTATTTTACATGATCGTAGAGCTTGACCCCGGCAATGCTTGCAGCAAGATTTGTGGTGTCTGAAAGCGGAGATATCTTATCGCCGAAGTAGGCTCCGGAAATAATTACTCCGGCCAACCAGCCCGGATGCAATCCGAGAATACTGCCGGCACTCATCATAGCCACTCCTATTGTTCCTATAGTTGTCCAACTGCTACCTATCATCAGCGACACAAGAGTGGTAAATACAAAGATAACTATAAGAAATACAGAAGGATGTACCAGTTTCAACCCATAATATACGAGTGATGGAACAACTCCGCTCTGCACCCATGATGCAGTAAGCGCCCCAATCATAAGCAGGATAAATATGGCTCCTCCGGCACTTTTCAAATTTTTGGTCATTGCATTTTCAATGTTCTCCCAAGGTACTTTCAGATAGAATATAGCTATGAGAGAACCAATAACGGCAGCAAAGACCAGAGCTGTTTGCGCCGGACCGGAAGTCAAATCTCCGTCGAATAGGGAAGAGCAGAGAATAATTATGCCTACCAGTATTGCAACCGGTAGCAGAGCCAATGCTAATCCTGGTTTTTTCATATTTAAGATGTTGTGATATTAAACGATTATTCTGTTTCTACAAGCAACAAGGCTGAAACACAGTTTCCTTCGTTTAGCTCGATAGTAAGATTAAAATTTCCGTTGCTATCTTGTGTATGTGTATAAAGCTTCTTCCAACAGTTTTCACCTTCTGGATTTACATTTACTTTGGGGCCTACTACCCAACTATAAACTTCATATTTTCCGGCTGGCAGATTCTTGAATCTGAAGCTGGCCTCGGCTCCTTCTTTTTCTGCCATATAGTAGTGCTCTCCCAAATAGATGTGGTCTGTATCTTCCAGCTTTTGACATTTAGAAGTCTTTGAAGGAACAGGTATTACAATTCTTCCGGCCTTGGCTATGCTCAGAAAATCTGAAATAGCCCAGAGGGTTTTCTTACCCATCCATTTCAGATTCTCTATGGTTACAATTTCTCCATCCGCATTGCGATTGTAGTAACTGTATGGAGTTTCGTGGGTTATAGCCAGTGTGTTTTCTCCTGCAGTATTCCAGAATAAGCCTTCTATATACCTTGGAGCCATTTTGGAGAAACTCAGCATATCGCTGTTGAACAACGGATTATCTGCTATAGTTAGAGAAGTAAAGGTCTGCTCCATCTTAAAATACAGAGGAGAGGTGGTTTCTTCTGTATGCACCCAATAAGTCATGTGGGGGGCTATCTGTGAATGAAAGTTCAGAAAGAGATCTATGTATTTTTCTCCATAAGTGGTGGTGCTCAGAAAGTTCTTGATATTTTTAATTTCCGGGCGGGTGAGAGAATCAGGGCGGTCGTAGTTGATTTCCATATTTACGCCTATTGCATCGCATCTGGAGAATCCAAGGGCCACACCGTCTGGATTTGCAAATGGAAGAATGTAGAAAACGGCATTATCCCTAAGGCTTCTTGCAAATGGAGTAGGGGCAATAAGCTCTTCAATAAGACCTTCCAAGCACCATGAGGTAGGTGTTTCGCTGGGATGGATACGGCCGTGTATGTAAACCTTCTTTTTATGTTTGTCGGAAATATTGTGGTTTGTAACCACCATCATATTCATTTCTCTTCCTTGCAAGCTCTTGCCTATGGAGTAGCTTCGCACTCCGTCTCTGTATTGCCATTCTTCCATCATCTGAGCCAAATGAGTATTGGTGTATGGTACGCAGTAGGCTATCCAAACGGAGTCTTTATCGTAGAGCTTTCTTGAGGTGAATTTTTCTATCATCTCAGTCTTAGGGTCGAATCTTTTCCACTCTTTGTTGTCGTAGCTGTAGAATGGAGCCCAAGGGTCGGTATCGATGAATTTTAGCGTGATGTCTTTGCCTTTTACTCCTGTCATTAGAAAATAAAACCATCTGGAACTTGGTTCAAGAAGTGTATCTACTGGATTTTCAGGATCTTTTGCGCTAATTATATCATAAACCAGAGTTTTTGCATTTATATCGGTACTGTCTGTAAGTTCTGCTTTTCCAAGTCTTCCGCATTCAAAGTCGTACGAGAACCTTACCTGAGCTTTAAGGCTTGAAAACAAAAAGGTTAAGCAGAGCGTAAAGATAATGATGAGTGTTCTTTTCATATAATTGTATGCGTATTTGTTCAGTGTAGCCTTAACTAAGTTATGCTTTTTTCTGTTTACTTACTTCTGTTTTGTATTGAATGCTTTTTGCAGATTTTCTACTCTTTGCCTGCTCTGCTATCGGATATGCAAAAAGAGCAAAGTCTCCAAGGCACGGGTCTTCTGCAAAACACTCTTTGAGAAAGTCTGTGATTTCTAAAGCAGTTTTAATATCCGTTCCTTTCCTTTCGGTAATACCCAAGGCCAAGGCTGTCTGATGTACATGTACATCGAGGGGTATTATTAGATTTTTGGGGTTGATTGTTTTCCAGATGCCAATATCTACTACCCCATCGTTTCTTACCATCCAGCGTCTAAGCATGTGGATTTTCTTGTTTGCACAATTCTTGTCTTCTTTTTGCCCGAAAATAAGAATTCTCATCTGTTGGGGCGAAAGATTTTCAAGGCTCTCGTTATGAGTGTAAAACTCTTTAAGATTGGAGCAAATCATTGCAAACTCGCTCCATTTTATGGTTCTGTGAAGGCTTTCTTGGCTGCTGCGGTACTTGCCGGACATAACATACTGAAACGGTTTCCACTGCATCTCATCCATAGCCCTGCCTATATCTCTCACTATCATACTCCTTCTGCCCCACGCCAGATGGGCTGCTATAACTGCGGCTATCTCAATATCTTGGAGTGTTACATTGTAGCTGTCGGGCACAGGATATCCGTAAGAGCAGGGTTTGCCTGCCATCAGACAGAAGAAATGTCTGGGAAAGGCAATAGGATCTTCCACAAAATATGCAGGATTGTTGTACTTTGCGGCTATCTTCCTGATGTTTGTAATTATCTCCTTACGCTTATCCATACTAATCTTTCTTGACAATCCAAATTTATACAAAATCTGTAAGAATAGGGGCGTGTTCTTGAGGTTTAGTGTAAAGGTAAGCAAATAAAAAGAGAGACAGCTCATTGAACTGTCTCTCTTTTCAACCTTTTAGCAGTGTTACTTTTTCTTGTAACGGCTGTAGAACTTGTCAACGCGGCCGGCGGTATCTACGAGCTTCATCTTACCGGTATAAAACGGATGGGATGAAGAAGATATTTCTACCTTTACCAAAGGGTAGGTCTGGCCATCTATTTCAATTGTCTCTCTGGTAGCTTCACAACTTCTTGTGATAAATACCTCTTCGTTAGACATATCCTTGAAAGCTACAAGTCGGTAGGTTTCGGGATGTATAGACTTTTTCATTTGCAAATGATTTTAATTCGGGGTGCAAATATACAATTTTTACCATTATATGCAATACTTTGCCAAAATAATGCTTAGAAGAGGGCAGTAACTTTTTCAACTATTTCTGTAGTGCTGCACTCCGGTGAGAGTATAAGATCTGCATAGGCATTTATGCAGTCAAACTCTTTTTTGAAGCGCTTTTCGCCTCCACCTGTAATATTCAGCATTATTGTTTGCTCCGGACTTACCTGCCCTTGCTCCAAGGCTTTTATCAGGCTGACAACAGCCACCCCTGCAGCAGAGTAAATATCAGAACCTTCCAGTTCTTCGAACATCTCGCATGCTTCCGTGAGTTCTCCGTTTGTTACTTTCTGAAAATCTCCGCCCGATGCTACAAGGGCATCGTATAGGCCTCCTATTATAGAATATGGGGGTTTGCGGTTGCTTAGAACCGGTGCTTTTATCTGCAAAGCTTTAGACCTGCCTTCGTTTTCGTCCATAGGCAGTAAATCCCTGCTACCTGCTTTCCATGCATCGTACATAGGTGTAAACGGTACATTCTGAGAAGGAATGAGCTTCATGATATTTTGCCCGAATCTCCCGTCATTTATCAGTCTGATATTGGCTTCGTATGCCGCTATGGTTCCTGTGCCGCTTCCTACCGCCTGAAAGTAGGCGTCTGGAATACGCCCGATAAATTGGGCGGCAGATAATACGGTTGTGGCCATACCATCGCGTCTGGCTACATTTTTAGCTCCTCCCTCTTCCATAAACATATCGGAGGCATTGAGTTTTGCAGCTAAGGCTATAGCATCGTAGTAATCGCTGCCCTTGGGCGAGCATATTACTTTAACGCAGTTATTGAGTTTTTCCTTAAACCACAGGGCATTTAAGTTGTCTTCCGGTATTGCAATTACCAGCGGTATGTTGTTGTCTGAACACACTTGTGCAAAAGCTCTGGCAGTATTGCCGGCAGATGCCACAACCAATACTCTCCGGTTATTTGCAGTGAGCCTTCCGCATACTGAATATGCTTCTGTTTCCTTAAATGAGCATGTGCGCATTGTGGCTCCTATCTCCGGCCACCATCCGCTAAAGGTAATATATAAGTTCTTTAGACCTAATTTATCAGCGAGTCCTACGCTCTTGTATGTAACTGGGGCGCAGGAACCTTTGAGGGTTCTGGTTATAGGCAACCAATCGGCAAACTTGTACAGTCCGTAAGAAGAGTCTTTAAACTCTATCTGCTTTTTATGGTAAATGCTTCTGATTAAAGAAGGCGCAGTGTCTTGCGGGTCTGCCATGAGCCAGCCGGTGTCTTCAAACTCTCTGTGAGTTAGACAGCTCTCCAGGTGATAGCGGGTAGGTTGTATTTCCATATCTGTTTATTATTTATCTGCTATATGTTCGCATACTGCTTCTGCAAAGTCTTTTACTGCAATTGATGCCTTGCTTCTTATGGCTCGGTAGCACATAGGACAGGCAGTTATGATACTCTCCGGTTTTTCTTCCAGCAAAGAATCCACACAACTTTCGGCTAATTTAGCTCTTTCTTTTTCATCCAGAGTAATACTACCAAGACTATATCCGCAACAAATGCTTTCATCTCTTTCTTTTTTAGCTTTTTTCAACACCCCAATACTGTTCAGTACAGTCCGAGGTTCATGATATATGCCGCAACCTCTTCCAAGTTCGCATGGGTCGTGATATACCATTGTGGAATCGGATTTTGAAATATGCAGTTTTGAGTCTTTTATCAGCTCGTTAATCAGTTGAGTATAGTGAAGAACTTTTATTCCGCTTAGCCTATACTCTTCCTTGAAAACTTTAAGACATATAGGGCACGATACAAGCAGAGTGTGGCATCCGGACTCTTGGATTATTCTGCGATTGGCTTCTATGGTTTTTAGTGCAGCTTCTGTTTTTCCGGCAAGCATAAGTGGTCTTCCGCAGCATATTCCTTTATCTTTATCCATAAACTCAAAATCTACCCTTGCTGCCCTAAGTACTGTTTCTACAGACTTGATTATCTGTGGAGTAAGATGGCTCATGCAGCCGGCGAAATAGAGTATCTTATTTGTTGTTGCCGTATTTTGCGCTTGAGTTGCAAATTGTGGCGAGTAGCTGTTCAGATATGAGTAATCGTAATCGGTCTTATTGTTCAGAGTTTCTCTGTGGGCTCTTCTTATGGCCGGAGAATCTACTCCTACCGGACAGATTGCGGCACACTTGCCACACATTAGGCATTTATTTGCTATTTCTGTGATTTTACGTTTGTTATGCCTTCTTAAAAAGCGTATGAAATATACAGAAGAGTATTTTAGGTTTTTCTTCTGAACATTCATGGGGCAGGCATCTATACATAGTCCACAACTTGAACAGGCATATATTTCGGCTTCGGCAAATCCTTTTCTCGGCTTTCTGACTTTGAGCCCTGCATTGCGGAATACTATGAGTAGGGGTTCCGTTAATATGTGCATGTATCGCGAAAAAGGCATAGCCACAAAGAACAGCCCAAGACATATAGAATACAGCCACCAGGTTGGCATAAAGTTCAGTCCATTGCCAAAAAACGTTCTAAAAAGCATATTTAGTGGCTTTGTAAGAAAACTACCACCGCTAAGATCGGCTGTAAAGCCTTCTGCCAGAAGTCTTAATGGGAAAATAGCCCACAACGAATACAAGGCCACTCTGTCTGCCAGACTCGGCTTGGTAGTATGCCGCATACCCAAGGCTATTGAGCGTACTCTCTTGAACATTGCCAATGCTATTCCGCTGAGTATATATAGTAGCACAAAATCCATCAGGAAAAAGAACAGGGCACCTCTTAAAGTTTCGTGAGCAGGATTTATCCATATAAAGAACCTGTAGAAAATAGGGTAGTATAACGAGCCTTCTGCCAGCGAACTGAGATGCCGTGGTGCAAACAGGGCTAATTCTATATGTCCTAAGACAATAAGCAAAAACCATCCGAATGCAATGGATGAGTGCATATATCCAAGTAATGGTTTTCTTTTCCATATTTTGGTATGCAGCAGACAGTCTAATACAATGTCTTTAATATTCTTCCATGCGGTCTTGGGGGTTACTAAAGATTTTAAAAGCCGCTTTCTGTCTTGAGAAGTAAGGTGATACAAAATTCTTATCAGACCTATTAGCAAATAGGTGATAATAAATACTATACCAATTACAAACGGTAGAACAAAGTGATTATAGCTGTTAGGGTATCTGTCTATAATTTCTTCCGGAGTAACTGCCTTAAATGTATCTGAAATCAATAGAGTGATCATTTTCCGTATATCTTGTTAATGGATAGAATAAGATGACGGGTATTAATACCTCTCGGACAAACCATTGTGCATTTGCCGCACAGCATACAACCGGAGAGTATTTCTAATGCCTCGTCTTTAAGGCCATTCTGCAGATTTAATATCGCTTTCCTTAGACTTGTAGGTTTGAAATTGCCTGCTGTACAGGTAGCTGTGCAACTTCCACAAGCCATACATTTTAGCACATTCGGCTCTATTTTGGCGAGTTTGCTGAATGTATCTTTGTCTGAATTGTTGAGGTTAATTCCAGAACTCGGACTGATGCCAAAACCAAAATCTATCATTTCTTGATAAAGTTTTCCTTAATGTATCTATCTATTTCCATAGCCGCACTTCTGGCTTCGTGAAGGGTGTCTGGCAATGTTTTGGCGCCAGTACAGGCTCCAGCATAGAAAAGCCCTGGAAGTTTGCTTTTCTGTAGCGAAAGCATTCCGTCTTTTGCAGAGAAGAATCCATCTTCTTCTGTAGTGAGATTCAGTTGAATACCAACCTTATGACCAGCTTCGGAAGGTCTCATGCCGGCCATCAGTACCAACATATCAAGATTTACTCTTACTGGTTTACTGGATAATGTATCCTCTGCCTTTACAAGTAGCCGGTTGTCTGCTGTTTGTGCCACTTCGCTAACTCGGCCTCTTATAAATCTAATACCACTTTTTTGGGCTTTTAGGTACAGATCTTCGTAGTGTCTTCCGAACATTCTCAAATCCATATAGAAGCAGTACACATCAGCATCGGGATATAGCTCTTTAACTTCGCAGGCCTGCTTTACGGCTGTAGCGCAGCAAACTTTGGAACAGGCCGGATTGCCGGCTTTTTCATCTCTTGAGCCAACGCAATGTACAAATCCAATGGCCCGAGGAGCAGGAGATATGCTTTGCTGCTGCTTGAACATTTGTTCAAGATCTTGATTAGTAATTACATGTTCATATATACCATACCCGTATTCTTCTTTTTTTGCAGCTGGAAATATATCAAATCCGCTTGCCATTAGAACAGCATCGGCCAATACGGTTATTCCGTTAGAGAGTATGGCATTAAACGATTTATCCAATATATTGATTGCCTGAATGTCGGTTTCCGTAAAACACTTTACATTAGATATATTATCAAGAAGCGAGTCTAACACTTCTTGAGCGGGCAAACCATCCGGAAATAAGCGATCCCATTTAGCAAGATGTCCTCCGAGCTGTTTCTCTCTCTCTATCAGAATTATATTATATCCGAGTCTTTCGAGATTTGCTGCAGCTTCTAAACCTGCAGCACCACCGCCAATTACAAGTATATTATTCTTCATTTTATGTTAATGGGTTATTTTAGACAATGTGGTTTTTTAGGTTCTCCTATAACTTTACCGTTTTTTCCTAAGTATTTTGTAGAGGAATCATATTCGATACCCATTTTATCCAGAAGTGGCTCTACGCTAACCTGATGTGTTTGCAAGCCAAGATCCCATGGGTCGTAGCCCATTACAAGGCCGGCAACTTCTTCGTATGTGAACACAGGTATTCCGTGGCCGTCTTGCCCATATGTTTTGCCCTGAGTTTCTGCAATTACATATTGCCATCTGTCTAAAAAATAAGGACAACCGGGGCAGTTAGTTATAATCATATCGGGCTTGAAAGGCTCCATGCTTTCAAATTTCTTGTGGGTATTGGAAACTGAGTAACTTCTGTTCCCCTTTATTAGATATTGTCTGAATCCGAAACCGCAGCAATGTCTTCTTTCTGGGTAATCTATAATTTGTCCACCCCACGCCTCTACCATACCTACCAAAACATACGGATATTCAGCTCCTCCTACTCCTTTAGAAGGGAACATTTTTGAATAGTGACATCCGATATGCTCCACAACTCTAAGTTGTCGGCCGGTTTGTTTGTTTATAAGTTTGTATTTGCTTTTGGCTGCAATCTGCATTCTGTATTTGAAGATCAGATCACTGGCATGAACCAGATACTTTGGTTTTGCAAACTCCAATTGGCAGGTTTTCCAGAGATTATCGGCTATTTTTTCTTGCAGTTCAGGAAACTCTCTCCATGTTTCAAGAGTTTCGCAGTACAGACCGAATGATGTTATGCAAGAGCATACATAGTTTTCGTAACCGTATTTTTTCATCAGGGCAAACTGCCTGGCTATTATTGTCATAACGGTTTCGTGCGGAATGGTATCTGAGTGATATGCTATGCCTCCGCAGGTTGTATGATGCTCGGTTTCAAATATATCTTTGCCTAATTGTTTTTTCGTGATGTTCAGGAAAGTTGCCTCCGATGCCGGAAAGAAGGATTGTCTGATGCAACTTCTAACATAAAAATAATGGTCTTCCGGTATTTCTTTCTGGTAATCAGCCCAGATTTTTTTCTTGCCTTCGTAAATCATAAATTAGTGATTGAAATGTTTGGTACTACATTCTGTATAAAGTTTCTGGCAATATTCTTCTTCAGATAATCCGAGCTCGGCTGCCTTTTTTTCTCCAGCCATCCGAACAGCCTCCAATCGCTCTGTGGCACCTGTTATATCGTAGATTCTTTTGAGCTCATCCAAATCTTTCTGAGGTATTTTTCTCATAGCTCCGGTTCCTTCTTTATCTAAATTTGCCCCCAATCTGTCGAAGACATCGTCTATATTTTCTGATACCCATTCCCAAACTAAACCTGCCTCTTTATGGCCTGCATAGTCAAAATGTCTTGGATATACACAGTATCCATAGTTTAATACATTGTGATTCAAATCTTTGCAAAGAAGATACATTTGTCTTCCTTTTTCAGATTCCATAAAGAAGCCTGTTTGTATAGAGAGATTTCTTAGTGCCATGATAATCAGTCCGGCGGCATTCTTTCTCGGGCATCGTGTTACACAGCTCATACATTCTCCGCAATACCAGATAGTATCGCCTTTCAGTAATTCTTCTATCTGTGCATCGTCTTTATGCTGAACAATATCTACAATTCTTCTTGGATCGTATTTGTAAAATTCGGCAGCGGGACAAATTGCTGTGCACGTGCCACAATTGATACAGGCATTGAGGCCTTCTCTTAGCCTGTAGTCTTTTATGAGTTGATCGTAGAGTTTTCCCATGATTATTGTTTTTTCTTGGTAGGATACTTGGCTGCAAGTGCCATAAGGTCTATATCGTTGCTCATGTTTTCTGCCATCTTGCTCAAGACAGAGATAAACTTGTGCATATCCTCTCTTGGTATGCCTTTGATTATATGATCAACAGCATCCATCGCCAATCTTGTAACCTTACCTTGAATGGATTTTGCATATTCTGTAACCTCAATCAGATTTTGTCTTCTATCTTTTGGGTTGCTAACTCTTCTCACAAGCTTTCTCTCTTCTAAACCATCTACCAGTTTGACTACCGAATTTTTATCTTTAAGGAGATAATCTGCTATTTGTTGCTGGGTAAGCACCCCCTCATCCCATAGGGTGTCCATTACAAGGAATTGTTCTGGCGTGATATTAAACCCTTGACTCTCAAAAATTCCTGCTACATATTGCTTGAAGCGATTGTGTACCAAGTTGAGAAACATTCCTACTTGTTTGTTAAGTATCATATAATAAAAATGTTTATAGTATGATAGTTTACTTTTTTTATGCGAATGCAAATGTAAAAAAAATCTTGATATTAGATTCTACCTGACAGAAAGATTCACGATAATATATAGAGTGTAAAAGGCTAAGAGCAGGGCTCCCTCAAACCGGCGAATTTTGAAACCGGTTCTGGCTGTCAGTAATAGTAATAAAGTAGCAACAGTAAGGAATATAAAGTGGATGTGGTTAATGTTTTCAAGCGGCATAGGAGTAATTACTCCGCATCCGCCAAGAATCAGGAATACATTAAAGATATTGCTTCCTACAACATTGCCGAGTGCAAGCCCCACTTTCTTTCTTAAAGCAGCCACTACGCTCGTAGCCAGCTCTGGAAGGCTGGTTCCTATGGCTACTATGGTGGAGCCTATTACAACATCGGAAACTCCGGCATTCTTAGCTATTATGGTGGCATTGTTTACAAGCAGGTTACCTCCCCATATAAGACCGGAAAGGCCTCCTACAAGCATGAGCAGGGCTAACCAGAAATTGAATTTTTGCCTGTTTTCCTTTTTAGTTTCGTTAGCTTCTTCCTTACGCTTTGCACTCGATATGGAATATACCATAAACACAACGAAAAATAGCATGAGTAGCATACCATCGCTTCTGCTTATAAGATTGTCAGACATATCATCGTCTATAGTCATGGAACCTATCTGCATATCGAATGATACAATCAATAATACAATTGTAGATAGAAAAACGAATATCAAATCTCTGTTGACATTCTCTTTTGAAACAGACAGTGGGTATAAAAGTGAGCTTAGACCTATTATAAGCAGAATGTTGCAAATGTTAGAACCTATGACATTTCCTATAGCCATTCCGGCGCTTCCCTTAAAGGCTCCCAAGTAACTGACAACCATTTCTGGAGCAGATGTGCCTATGGCCACAACCGTCATACCTATAACCATATCAGATATGCCGAATTTAGAGGCAATTCTAGAAGAACCTTCTACCATAAAATGTGCACCTGTACTAACAACAGCAAGACCGAGAATTAAGAGTAAAATAGGTATAGTCATGTCTTTAAGGTAAAGTGCTTATATTGTTATATTCAGTTGTTTACATGCTGCGGGCATAAATACTCCAGAACTCTTCCCTTAGTTCTTCCCAAGTTTTCTGTTGTGCTGCACTAATACGTTTGCAATATTCGTTGAGTAGAGCTACAGCCTCTTGCGTTTTTCCCTCCTTTATGAGTTTTACCGCTTTTTCTTCTAATTGTTTGGTATCTTCAAACAACATTGTATCGTATTCAGCAAGAGCCTTTCTTAACTGCTTTTTTGTTCTGTCCCATCCAATTGTAGCTATACGGTTTGTTTCTCTGAATCTCCATATTGCAGCATCTTTTCTGTAACGTTTTTGGCCGCATACATCAAAACCGGCAGGCAGGCTGGTTTGGCCGGCATATATAGGTACTCTTGGAGTTTGCGCAGGGTTGTCGAATGCAAAGTAAGCTACACCTCCAACCTCGTCTGGGAGCCAGCTTCTGAGTTTAATAATCTCTGAATAAGAGCACTGTATAACGGCAATAGTTCTGATTCTTGGGGCACTGCCCGGTTTGAGTTTATTGAGTAGTGAACGAGTATCGTTGGTCATGAAAGTGCTAATAGGACTTACGCTGTCGGATACTGTAACCATTTCTCCCTCAGAGTTTCTAACTCTTCTTTTAACTTCTATTTTAAGATTCTTTACTTGATCTAACTCTGTGCCATCGTATGTCTCTCTGTACAGTTCGAACATTTTTTCTGTAGTAACCTTTTTTTCCGGTATGATAGAAAATGGCAATTCGTCGTCTTGCATACTCAAGCCTAAACTTGGAGCCAAGGTGTTGAATACATAATACTCTCTGTAAGAGAAATTCTTTTTGCTGCTGGAAACCATAGGGTAGAACTTAAAAGGCGATTTACCATCCCAGAATCCAAGTTCCAAGCATCTTTCTTTTAAGTCTGAGGCGTACATGAACTGATCTGGTTTATTAAAATCTACTACTCCTATTCGAGGAATATTGGCACTCACTCCAACATGATTATCGGGTATTCTTTGCGCCACCCATAAGGCTCCCGGCTTCTTTCCGCTTTTTCCTGTACCATATATCTCAAATAGCCATGCCTCGTGCTTGTCTATTACGGTGAGGCACTCTCCCCAATCACCGTAGCCATACTCTTCTGCAAGTCTTCCCATAAGGGCAATAGCCTGGCGTGCCGTAGAACATCTTTGTAGAGCTATCCTTTCTAATTCTTCTATCTGAAAGAGTCCTTCTTTATTAACCAGTTCTCTCTTGCCCTCTGTAGTAGTTTCTCCCATAGCAAGTTGCTTCTCATTCATACAAGGGTAGGCTACATTCAAGTATCGGAATGTTTCCTCTGTTGGTGGAGGTACAGAGCCTTTTAATGTGGTATTTCTCATATCGTAAGGCTCTTCTGTATGTAGGCGGCCCCAATAGATTTCGTCTTTGCTGCCGGGTGCAAATACTTTTCGTGGCTCTATAGTTAGCCATGTGCGATAGTTTGCATCGCAACTATGGGCAGTCATAACACTTCCGTCTGACGAAGCCCCTTTGCCCACCACTATAGAAGTGCAACTCTCTTTTACGGGCTCATTATCAGGGAGTGTGGATAAGGCTTGTGCGGCACTAACAGTAGGAAAAACAAAGCTTCCCACTATAAGGGAATACAGAACAACCAAGGAAAGATAAAACCTTTTCATAAAGATAAAAGCAATTATTGATAATGATTTTTATGTTAACAAAGATAAGAATCTGTTTTGAATCTAACCTCAAATTGTTACGTTAGGAGAGAAACAATACTATATTTGCACTAATATGTTACTTACGCTCGGCCTCATGATACTTGGTATAATTGTGGGACGATTCCTGAGAACTAAAAAAAATGCTTGGGTATCTCCTGCGGTTATGGCAACCGTGTGCATTCTTTTACTTATAATGGGTTTGAGGGTGGGCCTCAACAAAGATATTATGAGTTCTATCCGTTCAACCGGCCTAATGGCAGTAATACTGTTTATCTGTGGCACAGGGGGAGCGGTAATTCTTACTTGGCTGTTTACAAAGTATATAATAGACAGGCGTTCCAACACTCCTCATAGTAATATAGCCAAGGATACAGCAGAAGCTGGCCGGCAAGTGGGAGGTGCCAAAGGGAGGTAGGTATGAAAGAGAGTGCCATAATACTCGGATGCTTTGTTGCAGGACTTGTTATAGCCCTCACCGAAATATTGCCGGAAAGTTTTTATACTCTTGATTTTGAGCGATATGCAAATTGGGTGCTCTATGCAATGCTGTTTTTTGTGGGCGTGAGCATAGGCATAGGAGATAGTGTGCTTACACTTGTTAAAAAATTACCTAAAAGCGTGTTATGGCTACCTGTTATAGCCCTTTTGGGAACATGGATAGGTTCTGTACTGGCTTTTTTGATAATACGCATTTTAGGGTTAGAGCTGGATCTTTTTAAGGCTGTTACCATAAATTCTGCAATGGGCTACTATTCTCTTTCTGCAATTCTTACAACTCAAGCATGGGGAGCTACCATTGGCTCTGTTTGTCTTTTGACAAACCTTATCCGCGAACTGTTTACAATAGTTTCTGTCAAGTTGCTTGGAAGAGTATTCGGCAGATTTGCCTCTACCGCTGCCGGTGGAGCCACGGTAACAGACACTACGCTTCCAATAATTCTCAAAGCCGAAGGCAATGCTATTCTTCCTGCAGTTCTGTATTTTGGAATAGTGATTAACATAGTAGTTCCGTTTCTGCTTACTTTTCTGCTTGCACGATGAGCATTTAAGGCTTTGGTAATCTGGATAAATTTCTCAGTTGCATTGGGAAAGGCAATCTTATTTTACTGGTTCGTGCGTTTTTTTGAGGAAGTATGGATATATTTTATACCTTTAAGGCTTCAAAAATCAGATTATAATTTTAGAAAATTCAAAAAAAGTTTATATGAAAAGAATCATTGAATGTGTGCCCAATTTCAGCGAGGGGCGCAACCGCGAAGTAATTGACAAAATAGTAGCCGCAATTGCAGCCGTTAAGGTAAATGTAAACGGCAAGCAGGAAAGTGTTAAGGTGTTGGATGTAGATCCGGGAGAGGCTACCAATCGTACAGTTGTAACTTTTGTAGGTACTCCTGAGGCTGTAGTAGAGGCTGCTTTTCAGGGAGTTAAAAGGGCATCTGAGCTTATAGACATGAGACTGCACAAAGGGGCTCATCCGCGTTCCGGAGCTACTGATGTGTTACCTCTAATTCCAATAGCCGGCATAACAATAGAGGAGTGTGCAGAACTTGCAAGAGCCTTAGCTAAGAGAATTTATGATGAGCAGCAAATACCTTGTTACTGTTATGAGGCTGCGGCTCTGAAGCCAGAGAGAAAGAATCTGGCAGTTTGCCGTGCCGGCGAGTATGAAGCTCTGCCTGACAAAGTTGCAGATCCTGCAAAGTGTCCTGATTTTGGACCGGGAAAATATACAGAGGTTGTAGCCAAGAGTGGTGCCACCAATGTAGGAGCCAGAAACTTTTTGGTGGCAGTAAATTACAACCTTAATACCACCTCTACAAGAAGAGCTATGGCTGTAGCCTTTGATGTTAGAGAAAAGGGCAGGAAGCGTAGAGAAGGAGGCTCATTAACAGGCAAGGTTCTTAAAGACGAGAATGGTAAGGAACTATGGCAGCCCGGCACACTTAAAGGTTGCAAGGCTATAGGTTGGTTTATAGATGAGTATGGTATAGCACAGGTATCTATGAACATAACAGACATAGAAGCTACACCATTGCATAAGGCATATGAGGAGGTTTGCAGGGCTGCTGCTGCCAGAGGTCTTAAAGTTACCGGTGCAGAAATAGTAGGCCTTGTTCCAAAGCGTGTGCTGATGGATGCAGGCCGTTTTTATCTTGAAAAGCAGCAGAGATCTTTGGGTATATCAGACGATGAGATTCTTAAAATAGCAGTGAAGTCTATGAGTTTAGACGATCTGAAACCATTCAATCCGCATGAGAAGATTATAGAGTATCTGATGGAAGACCCTAAGGAAACTGCACTGAGAGAACATTTGATAAGACTGACATGCAAAGACTTTGCTATAGAAACAGCATCTGAATCTCCTGCTCCCGGAGGTGGAAGTATCTCTGCCTATATGGGAGCTTTGGGCGCAGCTCTCTCTACAATGGTAGCAAACTTGTCTTCTCACAAGCGTGGTTGGGATGAGCGTTGGAAGGAGTTTTCTGATTGGGCTGAAAAGGGGCAGGCTTTGATGAATGAGTTGCTTTTGCTTGTAGATGAAGATACTGCGGCTTTCAATAAGATTATGGATGTGTTTTCTATGCCTAAGGGAACGGAAGAAGAAAAACAACTTAGGGCAGAAGCTATGGAGGCCGCAACTTTATATGCTACACAAGTGCCGTTGAGAACACTCAAGGTTTCGGCCAAAGTATTTGAAGTAGCAGAAAGGATGGCTTCCGAGGGTAATCCTAATTCCGTATCAGATGCCGGAGTTGCAGCCATTGCAGCCAGAGGTGCCGTGTTAGGAGCAAGGCTTAATGTGCATATCAACGCAGAAGGCTTGAAAGACAGGGCTAAAGCAGAAGAACTAATGTGCGAGGCCGACAAGCTTATGGCTGAGGCAATGTCTATGGAAAAGAGAATACTTGAGATAGTGGAGAGTAAGATAAAGGGTTAGGAAATAAAACACAAGATTGTAAACAGAAGTTTAGCTATGACATTCAAAGACGAGATATTGGCAGGAATTCCGAGTGTTTTACCGGAGCCTAAGCCTTACGACAAAGTGATAAACCATGCTCCAAAGCGCAAAGATATCTTATCGCCAGAGCAAAAAAAATTGGCATTAAGAAATGCTTTAAGATACTTTCCTAAGGAGTTTCATAAGACTTTAGCTCCTGAATTTGCCAAGGAACTCAAGGAGTATGGCAGAATCTATATGTATAGGTTCAGGCCTGATTATAAGATATATGCGCGCCCTATAGACGAGTATCCGGCAAAGTGTAAACAAGCTGCTGCCATTATGGCCATGATACAGAATAATCTCGACGACAGGGTAGCCCAACATCCTCATGAACTAATAGTATATGGAGGCAATGGAGCAATTTTCCAGAACTGGGCTCAGTATAGACTGACCATGCAGTATCTCGCCACTATGACGGAAGAGCAGACTCTCAGTATGTATTCCGGCCATCCTATGGGGTTGTTTCCAAGTCATAAAAATGCTCCAAGAGTTGTGGTTACTAATGGTATGGTTATTCCTAACTATTCTAAACCGGATGATTGGGAGAGGTTTAATGCGTTAGGGGTATCTCAATACGGACAGATGACAGCCGGCTCCTATATGTATATAGGTCCGCAGGGAATAGTACATGGCACCACCATCACGGTAATGAATGCAGCTCGTATGCAGTTGAAAAAGAAAGGTATAGAAGGTTCGAGAGAAAATATGGCCGGAATGCTTTTTATTACTGCCGGCTTGGGAGGAATGTCTGGAGCGCAACCTAAAGCAGGGAACATAGCCGGAGTTGTGAGTGTTACGGCTGAAATCAATCCTTTGGCAGCGCGTAAGCGTCATGAACAAGGTTGGGTAGATGAACTTCATGAAAATTTAGATGAGCTGATAGATAGAATAAAGAGAGCCACAGGCGGCAAAGAAACCGTATCTCTTGCCTATGTAGGTAATGT
>ONYJ01000055.1 GCA_900322025.1 uncultured Bacteroidales bacterium
AAAATCAGCAGATATATTAACCCGAGCGGATATTTTATTGGGGGATACGATTGGAACGATGCCAATACTTCCACTTTCAAAGTTAAGAATGCAAACCTTATTATAGCGGGCTTGCTTTACGAAGGTGATTACGGAGCAGTTGATTATATGCTACAGTTTGCATTTGCAGGTTCTCCTAAAGTTATGGATGCTTATGTTACCTATAAGCCTATAAAGGAATTTGGTCTGAAGCTCGGACAGTTCAAGAGCCCTCTTGGATATGAGAACTCCATGCGTAGCCCGGTTGCCTTAGAATTTGTAAATTACTCTCTTATGTCTCAGAGATTTATAAGGATGAGCGATTCTGATTTAACGGGGCTTGTAACAACCGGACGAGATGTAGGTATAGATTTTATCGGAAGTGCAGTAGATATGGGTGGGTTTAATCTTTTGGATTACGAGGTAGCTATCTTGAATGGTTATAAACTCAACACTACCGATAACAACAAGAGCAAGGATATTGCAGCAAGGCTGATGGTAACTCCTATCAAGCCTCTTTCTCTCTTCTGTTATTTCCAGAGAGGCGAGGGCGCATATCCCGATTTTGATGATCTTACTCAAACACTTGTGCCGCAAGATGCTGATTTGTACGTAAAGATGTACCGTTATGGTGGAGGTTTTTCTTACAGCGATAAATCTGCATTTGCAAGAGTAGAGTTTATGGGCGGAAAGACCGGCCTGCTGAAGAGTTGCGGTGGTTATTTTGCTGCCGGTTATACATTTGCAAAAGACTGGACTGTTGCAGGAAGGTTCGATTATTTTGATGCAGATACACGTTCGAGCAATATCTATGAGATTAACTATACCGGCGGCATATCTTATGCTCCCTTAAAAAATCTTGGAATTAAGCTGAACTATACCTATCGTCAGATTCCTGCGGGATTCCAAGACCAAAACTGTATTTATCTGCAGTTGGCAGTCAATTTCTGACACCGCTATTCAAAACGGACTGTGTGAAATTTTTCGTAACTTTGGAGGGTGCTTGTGCTCCCCTCCTATTTGTGTTTGCCATAAGCGCACTGATAGCCATGCAGCAATAGAAACATATACATACTTCATATTATTCTTTTACTATGATTAAAATTAATTGTTTTATTCCTTTCACATCCAGAAAGCAGGTAGAAAAAACAGAAAAGAGTTTAAAGGAAAGTGCTCTTGTTAATAAGATTATAACTCTTGATGCTCAGAAAGATCCTTTGGCAAAAACTGCAACTCTTAGAAAAATTGCAGCAAAGGTCGATTGCGATTATATATTACTTTATACCAAGCAAACAACATTGAACCTCGGTTATTTGGCTCTCGAAAGAATGGTTGAGGTTGCTGCTTCTACGGGTGCACACATGGTTTATGCAGACCATTATGCTTTTATGAATGGCGAGAGAACAAATAAGCCTGTGATAGATTATCAGCTGGGTAGCCTGAGAAACGATTTTGATTTTGGGTCTGTGCTTTTGTACAAGGCTTCTGCTTTTAAGGCAGCTGTTAAGAGAATGAAGGTGGCATATAAGTTTGCAGCGCTTTATGATTTGCGGTTGAAGGTTTCTCAGAAGGGACGCTTGGTTCATATAAACGAATATCTGTATTCAGAAATAGAAGAAGATACGCGTAAAACCGGAGAAAAACTTTTCGATTATGTAGATCCTCGTAATCGCAATGTGCAAGTAGAAATGGAGAAGGTTTGCACTCAGCATCTGAAAGATGTTGGTGGTTATTTAGAGCCTGTTTTTCCAAAGGTGTCTTTTGGAAAAGAAAAGTTTGAATATGAGGCTTCTATAGTGATTCCTGTGCTTAATCGTATTAAAACAATTAAGGATGCCATTCATAGTGCATTGGCCCAGAAAACCAATTTTAAGTTTAATGTAATTGTGGTGGAGAATGGGCCAAGATGTCATTCTTGGGATGGTACCACAGAGGCTATTAAGTCTATTAAAGACAAGAGAATAGTACATGTTATTCCTACAAGAAAGGATATAGGAGTTGGAGGTGCTTGGAATATAGCTCTGAATCATCCTAAGTGCGGCAAGTTTGCCGTGCAGTTAGATAGCGACGATGTTTATAGCGATGAGAATACTTTGCAGAAAGTTGTGGATGCTTTTTATGCTCAGAACTGTGCAATGGTTATTGGTTCTTATATGCTTACAGACCTCAAACTGAAAATGTTGCCTCCGGGCAAGGTAGATCACAGAGAGTGGACTCCGGATAACGGGCGTAATAATGCCTTGCGTATAAACGGCTTGGGAGCTCCAAGAGCGTTCTTTACTCCGGTTGCAAGAAAAGTTATGTTCCCTAATGTTAACTATGGAGAAGATTATGCAGTGGGTTTGGCTATAAGCCGCCGTTATCAGATAGGTCGTATTTACGATGTTCTGTATTGCTGTCGCCGTCATGAAGAAAATTCTGATGCTTCTTTGAGTGTAGAAAAAGAGAACTTGAATAATACTTATAAAGACAGAATCCGTACTTGGGAGCTTGAAGCTCGTATAGCTTTGAATGCCAAGAAAAAATAGGGAGGATGGATTCTCTTGGAAACATAGTGCTCAATAAGGCGGCATTAGAAAAACTTTTTGAAGACCAGCTGCATAGGTGGCCATTGGCCAGAGATAATTATGCGGCTTTGGAGAATGTGAAGTTGAGGTCTTTTCCGCTTAATCAGGAGCAGCCTAAGTCTGTAGAGATAAAGGTGCAGTTCAATCCTTCCAGATTGAGTTCATCTACTGCAGAAGTTGATGCAGATACAATAAATAGCCGCCAGTGTTGTTTTTGCAAAGAAGGCAGGCCTAAAGAGCAGCAAGGCATAAAATATCAAGGAGTTACTACAGATTACATAGTTCAGCTAAATCCATATCCTATATTCCGCCGGCATCTTGTTATTCACAGCATATCACACTCTCGCCAACAGTTAGATTCTACACGCATGGCCGATATGCTTGCATTATCCAAAATGTTGTTGGGGTATGTGGTTTTTTATAATGGTCCAAACAGCGGAGCTTCTATTCCTGAGCATTTTCATTTTCAGGCCGGTGAAAGAGGAGTTTTACCTGTTGAGGCATCGTTTGCTACCCTAAAAAAAGAAACGCTGTTTGCTATGGCTCCTAATTTGCGGCCGGGTGGAACCGTGCCGTATAATTACCTGAGGATATATCGTTTGCTCGATTACGCCAAAGGTACTTTTATTATAGAAGCATCTTCTTCTAAAACTCTTATTTCTGCGGTAGGAAAGATTTATTCTATACTATCTTCTTTAACAGGCAGGGGCAACGGAAGATTTGATCCGGATGATGTTGTTTCTTCTGAAAGGAAGCTTTTTGAGGAGGGCGGAATGTGGGAGCCTATGATGAATATAATCTGTTGGTATGAGGCCGGTTTTTGGAGGGTAGCTTTGTTTGCAAGGGGGGCACTAAGGCCATCGTGCTATTTTGCTGAAGGCGAGGCGCATTTTCTGATATCTCCGGCTTGTGTAGAAATGGGAGGACTTATTATTGCTCCCATGGAAGAAGATTATCTTCGGCTAAAGGCTGGAGATGTTAAGAAGATGTTTGACGATGTTTCCATTTCACCTGAAACAGAAGAAAACCTGATAAGAAAAATGAGAAATCAACCTAAAGTGAGTGTAGGCATAATGCATGCCTCAGACATTCGTTTTACCTTCGAAACTCCTTATAAACTTGTGGGTAAAAACGGTATCAAGAATGTGAAGGGCGATGTGTATTCCGGCGATTTGCAAGTATCTCTTTCGCCAGATAAAACAGAGATTCTTTTTGAAGGGCAGAAATATACAGACCTTTCATTCGAGCCTGTAGATAAGCATAGTGCGGGTACTTTCTGGCTCCGCGATGTTGTTATAGGCGTTAACTTTCACTGGGAAAGAAAGGAGGATCAAAAATTTGAAGGGAACTTAAAATTTATAGTGGAGAACGAAGCTATATGTCCTGTTAATATAGTGGGTGTGGAGGATTATCTTACCAGTGTTATTTCTTCAGAGATGAGTGCTACGGCATCTATGCAACTACTGAAAGCTCATGCTGTTATTTCCAGAAGTTGGCTCTTGTCTCAGATTGAACATAAAGAACAGTTCAATAAACAG
>ONYJ01000133.1 GCA_900322025.1 uncultured Bacteroidales bacterium
TCACAGGCTCTTAAACTTGCAGCAGAATCTGTGGTAAAGAAAGGATTACCGGTTCCTCCTGTAAATATGGCAACTCCTCCCTTATTTAGAATCTCGATAGCTTTTTCTTTTGCAAAATGTCTGGCAAACGGTTCCATAGGATTTGGAGTAAATACTTCTGCCTCTACTCCACAATCGCACAGAAAAATGGCAAGAGCCTTGCCGTTGATTACCGTAGCTAACATGCCCATTTGATCTCCTTTAACACGATCGAACCCCTCTTTTACTCCATTCATACCCCTAAAAATATTTCCTCCGCCAACAACAATACCAATCTGAACCCCACTGCTAACAGCCTTGGCTATTTCTATGGCATAAGCTTTTATAACCTCCGAATCTAAGCCTTGTCCATCTGCTCCACCCATGGCTTCGCCACTGAGTTTAAGTAATATTCTTTTATATTTCATATATTACATGTGTTTATAACATCAGTTTTACAAACGTGATAACGGTTATCTTATTCGCCTTATTCATATAGTTGAATAAGATTTATTTTACTTGTTGTGTTAAGTTATTTTGTGGAGCCTATTCAACAATAGCTTGGATTCCAGGGAGAACCTTACCTTCGAGGCTTTCTAACATAGCACCTCCTCCGGTAGAAACATAGCTTACTTTATCTGCATAGCCCATCTGGTTAACGGCGGCAACAGAATCTCCTCCTCCTACAAGAGTGAAAACTCCTTTTTCTTGTGTGGCTTTTGCCAGAGCTTTTGCAATATCGAGAGTGCCATGTGCAAAATTAGGCATTTCAAAGACTCCCACAGGACCATTCCAAAGAACGGTTTTAGAGTTGAGAATAACATCTTCTATCTGAACAAGAAAATCTGTTCCGGCATCCATACCCATCCAGCCTTCGGGAATTTCGTTTGCAAGGCATATCATTTTTAACGCATCGTTGCTAAAGCTATTAGCTGCAACAACATACTTTGGCAGGAACAATTTTACGCCTTTTTCTTGTGCCGCTTTCATAATACTGAGTGCTACAGGAATCTGATCGTCTTCACAGATAGAAGCACCTATTTTACCACCTTGGGCTTTGGTAAAGGTAAAGGCCATTCCACCGCCAATAACCATGTTATCTACTTTTTCTAAAAGGTTTTGCAAGATACCTATCTTGGAAGAAACCTTGCTTCCTCCGATAATTGCGGTAACCGGATGCTGTGGCTCTTTTACAACTTTATCTATGGCTTTAATTTCGCCCTCCATAATAAAGCCGAACATTTTATCATTAGGGAAATAAGATGCTATTAGGGCAGTAGAAGCGTGGGCGCGGTGAGCTGTTCCAAAGGCATCGTTGATATAGCAGTCTGCATAAGAGGCAAGATGTTTTACAAATTCTTTCTGGCTTTCTTTAACCTTGGCCTTTGCTGCCTTTTTCTCCTCATCTGAAGCATCTTCGGCCAAGCCTCTTGGTTTGCCCTCTTCCTCAGCATAGAAACGGAGGTTTTCTAAAAGCAGTACATCTCCCGGCTTTAGCTCCTGAGCCATTTTATCTGCTTTCATGCAGTCTGTGCAGAAGAGAACCTTTTTACATACCAACTCTTCTATTTTATAGATTATGTGTTCTAAAGAATATTTTTTATCTACTCCTTTAGGTCTGCCAAGATGCGACATTAAAATAATAGAACCACCTCCGTCCAATACTTTTTTTATGGTAGGAACGGCGGCTCGAATTCTGGTGTCGTCTGTAACCTTAAAGTTCTTGTCTAAAGGAACATTGAAATCTACTCTGGCAATAACTCTCTTGCCTTTAAAATCGTATGTATCTATAAACTTTTGCATGATACGGTATAGTTAAGTATTTGACATAAATTTCTACAACTAACATTGCAAAAATAACAATTAAGTTGAGAAACATTATCTTTGTGAAACAAGAATATGGCACAGACAGGTTACAGCATATCCATAGAAAGCCCCACCGGATGGAAAGACTATGAAATAATAGACTCTGGGAACGGCTATAAGTTAGAGCGGTTTGGGGAGTTTGTTCTTGCTCGCCCGGAGCCTAAGGCTCTTTGGTCTAAGAGTATGAGCGAGGCAGAATGGCGTAAGATGGCTCATACGGTTTTTCATCCCGGAGCAGGTTTTGGAAAAGCAGGCAAAGAAGATGTTGGTACATGGGAAATGCTCAAGAAGATGCCTGACCGTTGGTTCATAGAGTACAAGGGTAAAGACCGCATAGCCTCCGAGTGGAGCAGTCTCAGGCACGGAATTCCTGCCGCCGAAGTAGCCGGTTCTTCTGAGATGGCCGGACTGTTTATGAAGATGCGCCTTGGTCTTACATCTTTCAAGCATGTTGGTGTATTTCCGGAGCAGGCCTCAAACTGGGAGTGGATTTACAACCGTACCCAAATGCTGTGCAACGCTCTTCAAATCAGCCAA
>ONYJ01000017.1 GCA_900322025.1 uncultured Bacteroidales bacterium
ACTTGTTTTAGCTTTGCCATGGCGAGAAACTTTTCGGTAAGCCAAATGAGCAAAGAGATGCTTGCATATCTTTGCCATGGCGAGAAAAGTTGCAGTAAAAAGTTGCACTGAAAAGATGCGTGCAACGACCATTAGAATAAAACGCTGGAAATTTAAAAGCCAGATTACATATAAATACATACAAATATCATTACTACAATAAACGATGAAAAACAATATTTTATACCATGCCCTTTTGCTCGTAGCACTTACAGCATTTTTAACCATCGGCTACACGAGCCAAACTCTTGCTCAGCAAACGCAGCAAGCCCAAAAGGATACTTCTGCTACAAAAGTCCACTACACCGGGGCTTTTAGCAAAAGTTCTTCATACATAGTAGTTTCCAAAAAAGAGTTCAAACTTTATGTATATGCAAGCGTAAATGGAGAAAAAACACTTATTGCCGAGTATCCTGTATGTATAGGCAAGAACACCGGAAACAAACAAAAGAAAGGAGATATGAGAACTCCGGAATCGGAAGAAGGCAAGCCTTTCAAAATTTCTCAGATTCAGTCTGCCGGATATTGGAAACACGATTTTGGCGATGGCAGAGGCAGTATTCTTGCATACGGCAAATGGTTTTTAAGATTAAATACTTATAAGTGGAGCGGTATAGGCATCCATGGCAGCACAAACAACGAAGACAGCGTACCGGGCAGAGGCAGCGAGGGTTGCATACGCCTGCTCGATAAAGATATAATACACCTGAAAGAAAACTACGCTTGGGTTGGTATGCCCGTAATTATACTCCCGGACTAACCACAGAAGAGTCTTTTATAATTTATGCGTATGTTGAAACAGCATCATATAGCCTTTATCTAAGATATATGAAACAGCAAAACTTTAGATAGATTTTCACGGCAAAATTAACATTCAGAACACAGAGATAACCATCATTTTCACAATAAAGATTGATATCATGCCAGTTTTTTTGTAAATTGCAGATGTAACTAACAGCAAATTCCGTTATGAAAGACAACAGCAATAAGGCAATAAGCAGAAGAAAAGCCTTAAAGATTTTTGGACTTGGAGCAGCTGCACTCGCTGCCAGTACAGTACCCTTCAAAAACAATCCTTTTATAGAAAATCTCCAGGCCAAAGCGGCTAACGGTGATATTACTCCTGTAGATAAGAGACTGAACTCCAAAAACGGAGATAAGATATCTATGATAGGCTTCGGCTGTATGAGGTTCCCTACTAATGGACCGGGAAGAAATGCTCCGGTTGATGAAGCTAAAGTTCAGGAACTTGTAGATTATGCCTATGCTCACGGAATTAACTATTACGATACGGCCTATGTTTATCACGGAGGAAAGAGCGAAGGTATAATAGGCAAAGCCCTAAAAAAATATCCGAGAGATTCGTATTATTTAGCAGACAAGATGCCCGGCTATTTGGTAAAGCAAAAGGAAGACATCGCTAAATTCTTTGAAGAACAGCTTGTAAGATGTGGAGTAGATTATTTTGATTACTATCTGCTACATTCCATTTCAGATATAAAATCTTACGACAAAGTGTACGAAGAAATGGGCGGCTATGCCTATCTGTTAGAGCAAAAGAAAAAAGGCAGAATCAAGAGTTTAGGTTTTTCTTTCCATTCAGACCGAGCTTGTTGGGATCATGTAATAGACCTCCACGATTGGGATTTTGTACAGATACAACTCAATTACATAGATTGGAAAAAAGATGGAGAGTATCTGTATGAGTCTTTAGCCAAAAGAAAGATTCCTGCCGTAATAATGGAACCCCTACTTGGCGGAAGGCTTGCAAATCTGTCAGACTCAGCTAATAAGATTCTCAAAGATCTTAATCCGGACAACACAATAGCCTCTTGGGCTTTTAGATATCTTGGTTCTCTCCCTAATGTTTTGGTAAGTCTCAGCGGCATGACCTATATGGAACATCTTACAGACAATATCAAAACATTCACCAACTTTAAACCGCTTACACTTCAGGAGCAGACCACTCTTCAGAAAGCTATTTTGGAATACCAAAGCTACAAGAGAATCAACTGCACAACTTGCCGCTATTGCATGCCTTGTCCGTTTGAGGTAGAGATACCTTCTGTATTTACTACCTACAACGAACTGGTAATGAACGGCCACGTTCCTAATAAAGAGAGTCAAAGCGCAGAGGAATACGCCAAGAAAAAAGCAGAATTTGCAGAAGCGTTCCGTAAAGAATTTGCCGAAGGAGGTGGCCCTGAAAAATGCGCCAGTTGCCAAGAGTGCGTAAGCAAATGTCCGCAGCATCTGCCTATTCCAGACCTGATGGATAGAATAGCACGTGAGTTCTAATGGAGTAAAAGCCTACTTAATATACCGGAAGCAAGACAATTGCAGCTGCTCCAAGAACAATAAACTCATGATGCATAAGCACGCATAAAAAACTTGATACGGAGATTCATATATAGAAACTCTGTTTGAGAACATTAAGTTTACTTGAGATTTGCAGAAAAGTACATAGAAAATTCAGTTATGGTAAAACATAGTTTTACGGTAAAGAATATGATGTGTGCAATGTGCGTTGCACACGTAAGAAAGGCCATTGAAAGTTTAGAGGGTGTTAAGGATGTGAATGTAAACCTTGCATCTAACTCTGCTCTTATAGAATATGACTCGCAAAAAATAACACCTCAACAGATTAAGCAAGCCGTGGTATCAGCTGGTTACGATATGGATACAGAACCCCTATCGGCCAACTCCGATAACTGTCAAGACGAAAAAAAAAAGTCAAACGGCTTGTTAAGAAAACTATTTGGGCGATAATTGTAGCCATTCCTGTTATGCTTATCGGAATGTCTTCTATGCGACATTCCGATACTTTCTTTTTATCGCAAAAAACTGCTAACCTGATAATGTGGGCATTGGCCACAATATCTATAGTTTTCTTCGGGCGCGATTTCTATATAAATGCATGGAGGCAAACAAGGCACGCACATGCCAATATGGATACGCTCATAGCTCTTTCTACGGGCATAGCCTACCTTTTTAGCGTCTTTAATACCCTATTCCCTACGGTATTAACAAGTAAGGGATTAGAAAGCCATGTATATTTCGAATCGGTTGCAGTAATAATAGCTTTTATTCTATTAGGAAGGCTGTTAGAAGAAAGGGCAAAGTATTCCGCTTCATCTGCAATAAAAAAACTGGCCGGCCTGCAACCTAAAAAAGTAACTATTCTAAGAAGAGAATACATACATACCTCTAACTCAAAGTATGCCGGAGAGCTTGATAAGAATCTGGATAAAGAGCTTCTTTTTATAAACTTACAAGATGTTGTTGTTGGCGATATTGTTGTGGTTAAGCCCGGAGAAAAAATACCTGTAGATGGTATTGTTGTGGAGGGGAACAGTTTTGTAGATGAAAGTATGCTTTCCGGAGAGAGCATACCCATAGAGAAAAAGCTTGGCTGCAAAATATTTGCAGGAACCGTAAACCAGATGGGCAGCTTTATTTTCAGAGCAGAGAAAATTGGAGAGGATACAGCCTTGTCGCAAATTATCCAACTTGTAAGAGAAGCCCAGGGAAGCCGCGCGCCAAGCCAAAGATTGGCAGATAAAATTGCCTCCATATTTGTCCCGGCCGTAATATGCATAGCTGTAATAGCATTTATTCTATGGAATATATGCGGCCTTGCAAGCGGCAACAACTACATTGTTCATTCTATTCTGGCTCTTGTTACCGTGCTTGTAATAGCATGCCCATGCGCTCTCGGTTTAGCTACCCCAACAGCCATAATGGTAGGCATCGGAAAAGGAGCGCAAAACGGCATTTTGGTTAAAGATGCCGAAGCTATGGAAAATGCCCGCAGAATTAATGTAGTGGCATTAGATAAAACCGGTACGCTTACCGTTGGAGATCCTGAAGTTACAGACGAGTTTTGGGATGTGCCAGACAATAGCACTCTCAAAAGTATCCTCGGTGGAATGGAGTGCCTTTCTCAACATCCAATAGCAGAAGCTATTGCAAAACACTATAAACATGCCAATGTGTCTGATATAGAAACCCTGCCAGGTATGGGTATCACATGTACATATCCCATGCCCACGGCAGAAAACAAAACAGACATTCAAAAAACATTTTATGCCGGAAGTCTGTCGCTGATAAAACAGAAAGGAATACAAATACCGGAGCCTATAGCCCTAAAGGCCGAAGAATATGAAGCTCAAGCAAAAAGTACTGTTTACTTTGCAGACAAGGAAAGAGTTCTTGCCATAATGGCGGTAGCAGACAAGATAAAAAAGAGTTCTGCAAAGGCGGTAAAAGAATTGCATGAGATGGGAGTACGCGTAGTAATGCTTACCGGCGATAACAGCCGTACGGCACAAGCGATTGCACAAGAATGTGGCATAGTGGAAGTAAAATCTTCTATGTTACCGGCCGATAAAGAACTTTATATCAGAGAACTTCAAAACAACAAGCAGGTTGTGGCCATGGTAGGAGACGGTATCAACGATTCCGCAGCACTGGCCAGGGCAGATGTGAGTATTGCGATAGGAGAAGGTAGCGATATTGCTATGGATGCTGCAAAAATTACCATAACCGGCTCCGATCTGAACAAACTGCCTGCAACCATAAGACTATCAAAACAAACTGTTAAAACAGTAAGAATGAACCTTTTCTGGGCATTTATCTATAATATAGTGGCCATACCCATAGCTGCCGGATTTTTCTTCCCTGTAAATGGTTTTCTTCTCAACCCCATGATTGCCGGAGCTGCTATGGCTATGTCCAGCGTATGTGTTGTTGGCAACTCTTTACTGCTTAATTTCAGAAAAATATAACATCTAACACTTAATACTGATTTTTTAACCTCCTAATTCTAACATCATGATACACAAACTCCCCGAACTCAAATTTGAGACAGATGCATTAGCTCCCATAATAAGTCAAGAAACAATAGTTCTGCATCACGACAAACATCTCAATGGTTACATAACAAACCTTAACAACCTGATAACAAACACTTCCTTAGAGAATAAAAGCCTCGAAGAAATTATTGTAGAATCGTCTGAAGGAGAATTTGAAAACAGTACGGCTATATTCAATAATGCCGCTCAAACATTTAACCACAACCTATATTTTGATTCAATTTCTCCTAAGGCTATAAATCAAGAGAACAATCTCCCTGAAGGAAAACTTGCCGAAATGATAAATACACACTTTGCATCCTTTGCAAGTTTCAGAGAATCTTTCAGCAAAGCTGCCGCATCATTGTTTGGAAGCGGATGGGTCTGGCTCTCAAAAGATTCAGAAGGTAAACTGGTTATAACATCAGAAAGCAACGCCGGCTGTCCGCTTACTAAGGGTCTCTCTCCTATCTTGGTTATTGATGTATGGGAGCATGCCTATTATGTGGATTACCGCAACCGTAGGGCAGATTACATAGAAGCTTTCTGGAAAATCATAGACTGGAAAACCGTAGCGCAAAGGCTATAATTATCCATAAATCAGTTTTATAGCTCCGCATACTTAGGCTAGAGATTATCGCAGAATACCTAATTTATTTAGAGTCGATACTTTTTATATTTTCTACATCTATCGGAAACTGATATACCTTTCCGTTAATTGGGAGGTTTACAAGAAGATGCTTTGCATTAGAGTTATATTTTGCATAGGCAAAGCCGGTAATGGAAGTGTTGGGCTTTATTAGATAGTTCTGCAAGTATCCTATATTATTGTTTGCAACCTTAGCGCGGGCGTCGTTAAACATTCCTGAAATAAGAATGTTACCCACCACCGCCGACTGACGGATAAGGAAGGTTGACATATCGTGAGCCAAATCTCTACCAAAAGTACGGCGATGATGGCGGTCCTGCCTGTAAAACTGCTCGTCTGTTATAGCCTCAAGAGTTATTGCGGTTGCTATGGTTGCCGCATGCAAACCAAACTTTGCCCATCCCTGCCGCCTGTTTATACGCCGCAGATAATCTCCGCTGGAAAACATTTTTATCTTACCGGCAGAACTTTGAATAGAAGCGTCTTTAAAAGAGAAATAAGCATCCTCCGGCGAGTTATTCTGCACAAATAATTGTAATATGTAATACTTGCCATAATAATGCTGATAACTAACATCTAAAGAAACATATAATCCGTTAACAGCATAAGCTCGTATAACTTGCCCATCTTGGGTTTCATATGCTTTGAGATCGGATGTTGTAACATCTTTCCATACAGGTTCTTTAGTAGTGGTATCGTAATCTACGGAATAGCCCTCACCAGATTGGGTGTAATAATCATTTATAAGTTCTCCATCACTATACTCCCACTGCTTGCAAGTCTTGCCGTCTTCGTCAAAAAGCGTTTTTACTCCATGCAATATACCCTCCTTATAAAATTCGTGTTGCTTCATCAAGCCATTCTCAAAATACTCCGTAAACTCTCCATCATTTTTACCGTTTTTAAAGAATTGCTTTATCCATACTTTGCCGTTCGGATGATATGCTATAAAAGCCCCTTCAAATATGGTATTGGCATCGTCTGCTGCATCTACGGAAGAAACCGCTCCGGTAGCCCTCAGTGTATTGCTTTTAGAGTAGTAATCGTTAAAGGAATTATTGCTTTCAACTACTCGGTAATATTCTGCCGAATCGCGCTGGGTAACCCCATAAGAGTTTGAATTGTAATAGTAAATACCCGCCCACGATTCCCTTGTCTGAGCAAAAGAAAAAATGCCATAGAGCATTATTGTTAAAAACAGAAACAACCTTTTCATAACCATACCATTTAGTATATAGCTTACAAGCAACCTCAAACTCCGCAAGTACATTTAAGCGTTTCTCTCTAAGATAGAGCAGAACATTAAATGTATGAGCGGAAGCTTCAAAGTACAAATATAACTAAAACAAAAATTGTGCTAAAACAATATACTATCCGTTCTTGGGAGAAAAACGATATTGGGTAAGTGTACCGTCTTTTTCTACAATGTAGAGTTTTTGGTTTGTGGTAGCACTTCTCAACCCTCCGTACTCTTCTATGTATGGGCCTATCTTTATAAAATCAAAGTTTTCTATAGATATACACGCAGGTATCTCTTCTGAACCTGAATACCAAGCTGTTTTAAGATGATTGAAATGTTTTTTCAAATAGGCTGCAAGGTCATTTATATACTCCGGCGCCTGATCGCCCCCCATAAAACACACGCATGTTATACCAGACGAATACTTGTCTATTAGAAGAGAAAGAAAATGTTCATCCAATGGCACTCCCTCGTCTTTCCAAAGCCATGGACTATGACAACCAAAGCAGTGATTAGGACAACCCGATATATTGAAAGCAAGGGTTATCTGGTCTGGAATTTCCTGACACACTATATCAAAGTTATAGCACTTAACCACTGTTCGCCAACTTAAATACTGCAACGCCAAGCAACCAACCTGTTGCTATTAAGCAGCCTCTACAATTCTACCTTAGCCTTCTCCTGCGCTGCAAGAGTTTCTGCTTTAGTGGCCTGCTCCATCCTCTTTATATCGTCCATAGTAAGAGCAGACGATATTTCTCCGCGATCTGTAGCATAGTACCTCCTTGCCGCCTCCTTCTGCCTCGGGGCTGAGAAGTTACTTACCCTCTTCATATAACCTATGATTCTTGTCATATAATCCACATTTTTACTGTGGCAATGAGGGCACTCTTTGAGATAACGCTTATCTATATGACCGCAATCGTTGCAGATGGTATTTGGAATATTGAATGTAAAATAATTACAGCCTTCTTTAGAAGCTACCTTCAAAAGCTGGCGATACTGGGCTGGAGAAAGATGTTCCTCAAGGTTCATGTGCAGAGCACTACCGCCTGTAAGATGTTCTATGTATTTATGCCCATGAAGCTTAAACTTATCTACAATGTTAAGAGTCTTATCCTCTACAATGTAGAAATAACTGTTATAACAATCTCTCGGCACAAAATAACCATCTTCTTTATCCCATTTAGCATGCTTTACACCTACATTCTCTGCCGGAATCATTTCGCAGTTGAACATAGTATCCTTAGTACGATACTTCTTGTTATATTTTTCTACAAGGCCGAGTACCTCCTGTACATAATGAGCATAATCCGGATTGTCATCTATTTTATAACCCAGGAATTCTGCCGATTCTACAAGCCCATTTATTCCGATAGTAAGATACTGCCTGCCTATGTTGATGTATCCGGCGTCGAACAACGGAAGCATACCCTTAGCCTGCAAATCTTTCAGATTTTCGTTATATGCCAGTTGCACTTTATGCACCAAATCTATCACCTCCGCCAAAAACTCCATGTAATCCATCTTATGCTTAACCGCATACTGAATACAACGGTTAAGGTTAATGGTTAATACGCTCTTGCTTCCGGTAGAAACTCCACCGGCGCCAAGTGTGTAGCTAAAGCCGTTATCTTGTATCTCGTTTCTCAAACGGCAGCAACTCGAAAGCGAATCTGCATTATCTGAAAGATAGGTAAAGAACGAATGTCCTTCGCTATACATTTCGGCAGTAAAATCTCCCCATTCTTTATCTTTAACATCGCCATTTTCAGACAATAAAGCCATTGTTTCAACAGGAAAAGTCAGAGGTGTCTTGAGCCTCTCGGCATTAAACCACTTCATGAAAAGTTTCTGAAGCCAAGATAAAGACTCCCAGTGCGGTGCTGAGCCATCGGGAAAGCGGAACTCTCCAAACAGACTTTCAAAGTAGTATTTATCGTAATAAGCCACATTCCAGAATACTGCCTGAAAGTTTCTGGCGCCTGTAGGTTGATTTATAGAGTAAACAACCTGCTCAAAACAATCTGTTATAACCTTTTGAATGGTTCTTTGCTTTACAGAAAGATCTACTACCTGATTACCTCTCTTGTAATAATCTTCTCCGTATTCTTTCTGGAGAAAATAATTCATATACATCAAAAATTCAGGAGTAGCACAGGCCCCACTAAGCATAGAAGAAACTATGAACACCAGATTTACAAAGCCGCCACAGAAACTCTTCAGATTAGTAGGCTTTGTAGAATTACCTCCGATATTCAGAGTCCCGTTAAGCAACCATGGGTACATTGTAATACTTGCACAGTAGTTGGCAAGCGATGTTTCATCGTTCTTGTAGATAAAGTGCTGCGATAACATCTTAATGTACTTGTCTGCAAAATCTTTACCGTACATATCTTTCAAACGGTCTGTAAGCAACCTTCTGTTCAAACGAATGAAACCTGCTTTTGGAATTTCTCCTATAAGGGTAGCTATATTCTTATGCTCAACATTAGCATTAGCATCGTACTTGCTGCCTGTGGCCGCATTGTCAGCCTTACAATAGTTTACCAGAAAATCCAATCTATCGCGTGTATCACGATCTTCCATATGACGCTGGCGATATAGCATGTAATTTTTGGCAATCTGATAGTATTTTTCTTTCATCAGAGCAACTTCCACTTGGTTCTGAATATCCTCCACGCTCATTCCATTACGAATGGCTACATGTGAAAGGATTATTGTCAGATCCTCGTCTGAAGCGAAACCGCCTGAGGCTAAAAAAGCTTTTCTTATTGCATTCTTGATCTTCTCAATGGAAAATACATCTTGCTTTCCGTCCCTCTTGACAATAAAAATCTGATTGGCTGACATAGTTAGTAACTTAATTTAATTTGTATCTTATTGTTTATGTAAAATGTTCGTCTTGTCTTTAGCGTAGATTGCTTAGACAAAAATAAGAAAAAGAAAACCGCCCTTACAAAGAAGCAAATAAAGAAATCAACAAGTTGTAAACAAAGTTCGTAATGCACATATAAACAGATTATTATACGCCTATAAACTTTTTTTTACAACACCGCTGCAATATTAGAAAATTTATGCTATATTCGCCCTTGAAACCTTATATAAATAGGAGAGATGGCTGAGTGGTCTAAAGCGCCCGTTTGGAGGGCGGGTTGGCGGGTAACCGTCACTAGGGTTCGAATCCCTATCTCTCC
>ONYJ01000147.1 GCA_900322025.1 uncultured Bacteroidales bacterium
GCCGGCTGCCCGTGTGTATGGGCCAGCATAGGAACATTTTTCCACTCTTTTGCAAGTTTGTCAAGAGTGCTTACAATTTGCATAAGAGCCGGCATATAAATATCCTCAATTCCCTCTTTTAAGCTTAGGGGTGTGGCGGTATTGTTGATATCCTGACTTGTAAGTCCAAAATGAATAAACTCGCAGAAACTGCTCAATTTCAGCTTTTGAAACTCTTCTTTGATAAAGTATTCAACAGCCTTTACATCGTGATTGGTAATTTTTTCTATACTCTTAACTTGCGCTGCTTGCTCTATGCTCAGATTTGAATATATCTTTCTTATTGCAGGTATCTTTGATTTAGGAAAACTCTTGAGTTGCGGTAGCGGTATTTGACATAGGGCTATAAAATACTCTATTTCAACTCTGATACGGTATCTTATCAGAGCATATTCAGAAAAATAGTTGCTGAGAGTTTCCACTTTGTTTTTATATCTGCCATCTATGGGAGATACTGCAGTAAGGGCTTGAAATTCTGTATTACTCATAGGTTATCTGTTGTGTCTTGTATGTTCTATCTTACGGTAGCATTTTGTGTACTATACCATAAATGTAATAATATGCTATTATATACTATGTTGTTTATGTTGTGTCTTGTATGTTCTATCTTATGGTAGCATTTTGTGTACTATACTATAAATATAAATATAAATGTAATAATATGCTATTATATACTATGTTGTTTATGTTGTGTCTTGTATGTTCTGTCTTACGGTAGCATTTTGTGTACTATACTATAAATATGATAATGTGCTATTATGCATATATAAAATATATATGGCGTATCTCCTATATTTTTATTGCTTATACGTGCATCTTTCTGTATCTATTCTTTACAGTATCTCTTTTTTTAGTATCGTGTGCTTCTATAGTGTACTTGCTTGGTTTTGTTTAGAGTTGGGGTTGCATTTCGTTCTCCTTTGCTTCTGAAATTTTAGCATATAGTGCAATGGCTTGCACGCCTTCTCTTACATCATGAACTCTCAGGATATGAGCCCCACGGGTTAAAGCAAACAGGTTCAGCGCACAAGTGGCCGGCAAACTATCTTCCGGTGTAATGGAAAGAGGCTTATATATCATAGATTTTCTGGAAATTCCTACGAGAAGTCTTTTCCCTATGCTACTCAGCAAATTTAAATTAGTCAGCAGTTGATAGTTCTGTTCTATCGTTTTTGCGAAACCAAAACCAGGGTCGAGAATCCAATCAGCAATACCTGCTTTCTCTGCTTTCTCTGCAAACTCTTCAAAGTATCTTTTTACTTCGGCAACTACTCCGTTGGGGTATTCGGTGTGCTGCTGCATAGTATCCGGATTTCCTCTCTTGTGCATTGCGATGTAGCTGAGCCCTAAATCTGACACGGTTGTAAGCATTTGTGAATCGTTTTCAGAGGCGGAAATATCGTTTACAATAAATTTGCCTAAAATTTTATGAGCCTTATGTACGATGGTGTGTCGGAAAGTATCTATTGAAATAACCGGAGTTACAAGATTTAGTTCTTGTAGTTTTCCGGAAGACATCACTTCTGCAATCCTTTCTAATGGTTTTTGAAGATAATCCCACTCTTGCTCCTTGGAAACAGGAGTGCTGCCGGGCCTTGTAGAGCAAGCTCCTATATCTATTATGTCTGCTCCGGATTTGAGCATTTTAAGAAAAGCATTCTCTACATCGTCTGCCGCCAGATACCTGCTAGGTCTGTAGAAAGATTCATCATTTATATTTATGATGCCCATTACTTGTTTGTCGGCCAGACTATTGTAACCCATATCCCAAATATGTTATCTGTTTTTTTGCGAGCAAAAAATAAAAAATTGCAGAAATCGTGTAAAAAAATTTGGAAAAAATAAAAAATAATATTACTTTTGCTTAATTTATATACTAACGTATGGTGTTGAACACGTAGAAAACAATTCCAAAGTTATGAAAAAAACATTTACCTCATGCAACTTTTCTTGCCACAGTAAAGACAAACAACTTTTTCTTTGCTTATCTGGCTTATTGAAAAGAGGCATTAAAAATTTAGTTTTATTATTGATCTTTGCTCTGCTGTGGAGTTGTAGTAGTAAAAAGAGCATAATAGACGGCCCTATGGGTTCCGGCCGGTCGGTAATTTTTACTGCTGGTGGCGGCAATGCTGCCATAAGTGCGTTCGGCTCTGAACCTTCTTTGCTTGCTACTTCTCCAAATTCGGTGAGTAGCAATACTTGGTATAGCGGAAAGTTAGTAGGAGGTGATTCTAAGAAAGAGCGTATAGACTGGGTTGTTAATGATGAAATTTTGGTAGCCAGCCAAGAGTGTGAAGGAACATTGAAGTCGTATAGGTATAAAGTAAACAAGGTAACTCCGGATGGTGCCAGATCTATAGCAACGCTTGTGCAGTATGATTATGGCAATGGCTTACAGTGGGGTACAGGGAAGCATAACTTTTATGCCATTTACCCTTCTCCGGCAACAAGCGGTGCTCCAACGGTAAACAATCTTACACTAACCACAGCGGCAGGGGCTAATACCGGTTGCAAAGTAACAGCTGTAATTCCTGATGCTCAAACATTAACGATGGAGCAAGATACCTTGCGTCCCGATATGAGATATGCCTATATGTACGCAACTACAAGTGCAAGCCCGACAGGGCCTGTTAGTTTGGCATTTTCTCCAATTGTAACCGCATTCCAATTTTCTGTAACAACAGACAAGGATACAAAAGTCAGCAAAGCTACCTTGTATTCCGAATAATGCGCCCTGTCTGGTACTTTTACAGGAACAGTTACTGTAGCAGAGGGGCAAGTGAAAGCAATGACATACGATGTACCGGTTAAGACGAGTACGAACAATAAAGTTACTGTAGATTTGAGTGATATAGAGCTTACGGCAGGGAGTAACTTGGTTTTTACCATCTTAACACTCCCTGCAAGTAATGTAAGCGGCAGTACATTAGACAAACTTACCAAGATGGTGATTGAGTTTGAACTCAAAGATGCCACCGACAACGATTACGCCTATACTAAAGCCTTACATCTTAAAAAGAACAAAGCTTATATAGAATTTACCGGTCGTAAAAAATACATTATCAGTGGTATAACCCTCCCTGTTCAGATGTTCCCTATTACTATAAAGGAGGTTACGGTGGGAGATTTTGAGCAGACTGCGTCGGATGCCGGTTTTGGCGATATTACCGTGGAAGATCTTAACAAAGACGACTTAGGCTCTTACTAAAACAACACTATATATACAAATTATGATTGAAAAGGATATGAAAAACATATATGCTAAAGCAATGAAATTCAATATGCGAACCTTGGCAGTAATTCTGCTTTCTGTATTTCTAGCTTCCTGCGATCATGATATAGATCCTATTGGCATGGATTCAGAAAACGGTATAGCGTTTAAGGTAGATATTTCGGATATTTCAGGGGAAACGGCAGGTGTTAATGCCGGAGGAAGTGCGTCTTCTGCAACTTCTCAGTTCGTCAAAACTATAGGGAAAGATTCTATATTTCTGAGCGCATTACACTCGGAGTTGCATGACGGGCTCAGGAGTGAGGTGCCGAGTAGTAAGGTAACCCCTTATAAAGATGCTATTGCCACAACAGAGTCTTTTGGTTTTATAGCCTATACTTATAAAACTTTAGAAGCGGAACTTAGTACTTGGAAGAGATTCTGTGCGCCTACCGAAACAAAGTATGTAACAACCAAAAAATATTGGGAACCTACAACCAAGATGTATTGGCCTTTGAAGGATGAATATATCCGCTTCTTTGCATACGCTCCGTATAAAGATGGTGCCGGCAATGTGATTACAGTGGCATCAAGTGATACAGAGATGCCTAAAATATCTATAACGGTTAACTCAGATGTATCAGAGCAGGTAGATTTGCTTGTGGCAGATTCTCAGGAGTTTAAAGACAATGCCTCAAGTTCTGTAAGAAATGCGATTAAAATGGAATTTTCGCATATGATGACAGGCATTGCTTTTAAGGCTAAGAAGAGTCTTGCCGTTAAGTCTATAGAAGTAAGTGGTGTTTACGACAAGGCAGATCTTCAGCTTGCAAAAAAAGCAAAAGATGCAGAATGGAGTGGGCTCACCAAGTCAGGTAATACATATACACTGACAAGCCTTACAGGAACGGAGGAAGGAGACTATATAATCTACGATCCGAAATTTACAATGATGATGATACCTCAAAGTCTTCCTAACGATCCTGCTAACAGCGAGAACGGTGCCAAGATAGTTGTAACTCTCGACGATGACTCCAAGATAGAGTGCAGCTTGGCCGGTCATATATGGGAGCGCAATAAGCTTGTTACTTATATTATCAGCGATGAGCCAGTATCACCTCGTAGCTATTATTTACAGCCATTGACAGATGCGCAGAGGGAGCAAATAGTTCCTACCGATGATCAACCGCATACGGTGAACATTGAGTTGAATAGTTACTGGGATGGCGATTCGAAACTGCCTGTTGATTGTTATGTTTTATATGCAGAGGCAGAATATGGTCCTTTCTATCAGTACGATAATATACCAAGTACTTCCAAAATCAAGGATATGATAGAATCTCCGGCAACCATATCCTCAACAGGCACATTGTATAGCATTTCTCTGCCTATCAAGGCAAATACAATGAGTAGCGGTGGAACAGCCCAAAGAAAACAGCGTAAAACTGCATTAGAAAACAGAGGGGTACTCTCGGATACCGACCTTTCTATGTGGGACTTTACCATTGCACCGTACGGCGGCAGCAGAACCATACCTTGTACGGCTAATTCCTATGTAATACGCCAAAAAGGTACTTATATGCTACCATGTGTTTATGGAAATGCCATAGGAGGAACAACTGCCGAAAGCACCGAATATAGCGATTACGACAATGTTGAAGCTTATAAGCCGAATGGAGGAGTGCTTCCGGATGGCGTGAATGCAAGCAAGTTTCTTCTTAATTTCAAAAATTCTTTCGGCGGTGATATACAAAATCCGTTTTTACACCTTGATGCAGGTGTAATGAGTGGCTTGGCAGTAGATTTGTCTTCTCCTATGAACCAAAGCAAATCGGAAGTTGCTGCTACTGCATTTAAAAATAGTTATGAGGCTGTTTTAGTGTGGTGCGATTTAGATTCGGAAGATGCGGAATCAACCAATTTTGTTACGGTGCACAATGAAATAACAGACGCACTCCTTGCGGGTAGTGAATCTTTAGGAAACATTCCGTATGTCAAGTTTACAGTAGGTAGCGGAATACAGGAAGCAAATATGCTTATAGCTGTTAGAGAGAAGACTTCCAAGCAGATAGTCTGGAGCTGGCATATATGGGTAACGGCGGAAAATGACCTTACACCATTAGACGTAGAAGATTATAATTATATGCACGGAAATCCAGGCGGCAATATAAACAAATTACTTCCGGTGCCACTTGGGTGGAATGCGGAGGAGAGTGTTGCATACTATCCGGAAAGGGAAATATTCTGTAAGATTGTTCAAAAAGGAAGCTTAAAAACATCTGCCTTGATCAGGGTTTTCCAGGCTTATCAGATAGACAAAGGTGATTTGGGCGGAAGTTCTACCTTCTATCAGTGGGGCAGAAAAGACCCTCTGATACCTAATAGAGTGTCTTTCAGTACTGTTGTTATAGATGAGACTCTTACGGAACACAACACCAAACATGCTTATATCAAGAAAATAACAACAGATTCATATAGCAGAGATGATATAGTAGCATCTAACTATGATTGGATGGCTACTATAACTCCTTCAGGTTCATCAGACTTGCTGCAGACATCCATACAATATCCTTATAAGTTTATAAAAACAACTTGGACAGATTACTTGAACTTGTGGGATGCCGGACAAACGGTAGCAGGAGAAGACAGAGAGCCTATAAAGACGGTGTACGATCCTTGCCCTCCCGGATTTAAGGTTCCAAGGAAAAGTTGTTTTACAGGTTTTTCTCTAAGAGGTAACTTTGCGAACGAAGATAGAATAGACCTTCAGTCTGATATGGGAGAAGATGGTTATTACTACAAGGCAGCTAAAGCTGTGGGGATTTATTGCAAGAAAGGCTCTTCAGACAGAACGGGAATTTTGATGTACACTCAATCGTTTTATTTCAATACAGGAGCTTTTGTAAAAGATAGAGGGCAGATCGGTTGGTATTGGACTGCCTGCAGAACTGAAACTACTTCTGCTAATGCTATGAGAATTAATATCAATCCTGCTACAGCGGAGAGGCCTTTTGCGCAGATTTATTGGCCTGGAGGATGTGATTTTGGGCGTTCTCTTATGCCGGTTAAAGATGAATAAAAAAAATGTTGGAAATGAAGACAAATTACTCATATAAGTTTATGGCAAAGCAATATAGCATTCTATCTGCATTGTTTATAGCCGCATTGCTTGTTTCTTGTACAAAAGAAGACAGAGGTTTTAACGGAGACGTTGCCAATCAGGTCTCTTTCAGTCTTTCTACAATCGATAGCAACGGTGCAGCCACTAAGGTAACTCCATATAATTCTTCTACAAAGTTTCAAGCAGACGGAGAATCTTTTGGTGTGGTAGCATATAAGTATGCATCTTCAGGATCAGAAAATTGGGAAATCCAATCTGATGCAGTAGAGGTTAAATATAATTCGGGGGTTGCAGCATACTTCCCATCTACCCCAATTTATTATGCAGGGAGTGGATTTATGCGCTTCTTTGCGTATGCACCGTTTAAGGATGGGGACGGCAACGCTTTCGTTGTTAAAATTAAGGAAGGCGAAACAGTTCAGAAGCCTACATTAGACTTTACTGTAAATCCGGATGTTAGCAAGCAGATAGACTTTCTGGTAGCTACTCCGGGGGAAGTGTCGGGGAATCCTAATATGAATAATCTGAGAGTTCCTTTGGTATTTCGCCATGCTTTGACCGCAATTAGATTTAAGGCCGAATCTGGCTTGGAGGTTAAAGAAATAAAAATAACCGGCGTTTATGATAAGGGTACGTTAGATTTTGAATCTACAGAGTGGAGTGGACTATCTGTTCAAGGTAGTGAGTTTGTTATCAAAAACGGAGACGAAACAGCTCTATCAGGCACAGATAATGGCACTTACGTAGAGTACAACGAGAATCTTACCATGATGATGATTCCGCAGAAGCTTCCTTCCGGAGCTAAAATTAAAGTTACGTTTGCGGATGACTCGTTTTTTGAGAAAACGTTAGCTAATCATATATGGGGCAGGGGAAATATTGTAAACTATACGATTACCCCAACAGACATAACTACTAATCTGTACTATCTTGGCGACCCTTCTATGACAGATATTGTAGTACCCAATGAAAATCATGGGACTAGTGTGATTACCATATATAGTTTTTGGACATTCGGTGATGGTTCGGAAAAGCATTGGGCTCCGCTTTCAATAACTTACTCCGATTCCGAAGAAGGACCTTGGTATGCGTATGATGCAATACCGAAAGATATGGTGGTATATGATGCAATTTCGCATGATGTAGATCCTGTTGTAATAGCGCACTCGAATATTTCAGCTCAGTTGCACATTGATGTACAGCCTAACGACCCTGCAGATGATGCTACGCGTAAGGAGAGGAAGATGATTTTGAAATCTCGCCCCGAGTTGCCTTCTACAGATCTTTCTATGTGGGATGCAACCTATGGTACGGAAGCTATGGGAGTATATGGTCGCAATCGTACTGCCCCTATAACAGCCAATTGTTATATTATCCGTCAGAGAGGAGAGTACAGATTCCCTTGTGTATATGGTAATGCCATAGATGCTTCTAAAAGCGCTACTGCTCCTTATGAAAACGAAAATGCATTCAATAAAAACGGTACCAACAAGTTTCCTAACTTTAGCGATAACTATATCAATACCCCGTTCCTGCATCTCGATTCAGATGTAATGGATGGTTTGGGTGCAGACCTTTCAAATCCAAGCGAAGCTGCCGGCAAGTTTATAGAAAACTATGAAGCTATTATAGTTTGGCAAGACCTTGTAGAAAGCAAAGCATTTATACCGCTCAATACTAATACTTTGGATTTGCAGGTATATAATTTGCCCGGCACAACACTTCCTGTTCCATACGTATCGTTTGCCGTAAATGATGCAATTCAGGAAGGAAACATTGTTATGGCTGTAAGAAGAAAATCAGACCAGACGATAGTTTGGAGCTGGCATATATGGGTAACGGCCATAGACGACTTTACTCCTCATGAAGTAGTAAACTCTGCCAGCGTAACAACCAAATTAATGCCATCAGAGCTTGGGTATAATGCAGAGCTTCATGGAGATGCAGCACCTCCAAGAGTGTTCTACGTGAAGTTTACGCAAGACGATTCCGGCAAGAGTAAGATTGTGAAGGTTACGCATCAAGGGAAATCATTGTTAGGGGGAAAAGTTGTGTATAGCGGTAATGCCCCATATTATCAGTTTGGCAGGAAAGACCCACTGCTTCCTAAAAGAGCAACTTATAGTCTATATACCCCAAGTGTTACGCAAAGGAACAAGTATTTTTGGTCTCCAAACGGCATATTAGCCGAAACTTATAATCAATCTGCTTCTAACGACTTACCTTATTTAGCTGCTTCTTCTGCCGTATGCATACAAAACCCTCATGTCTTTTCTACAAGTACAGGTGCTAATAGGGCTAAACTATACCTTTGGAATAGTTCTGCTACTACACTAAATGTAGATGAGAAGGTTATAAAGAGCGTGTACGATCCTTGTCCTCCAGGCTACTGTGTTCCAAGAAAGGACTTTGGTACAGCGTTGGCTTATATAGCAGACAATAAAGACTACGGCTATGCTATTTTGAAAAGGAATGTTTCGGACTCGGATGGAATGATAGTGCATACCTTTGGTACTCGCAATTTTGCCTCCTCTGCCCCCTCTACCTTTACAGATGGCACACAGGGCAGTATATGGGGTGCTGCACTTATTACCAATACTCAGGCTAGAACAGTGAGACTTATGTCTACTGTTAGCAGCACCAATCAGAATGTTGCCGGTGGTAGAACAGTAATTCCGGCAGTAGAGGAGTAAGTGATTATTCTTTGGCACTGATAAATTGATTTTTTGGGAAGGCTGTTTGAATGATACCTGAATATTGTTATGCTTATAGTAATTGAAGGCTTAGATGGGGCAGGCAAGAGTACCCAAGTAAAAATGCTCCAAGAGTATATAATAGCAAAGGGGCATGTCTTGGAATACCTGCATTTTCCGCGCTATGAAGCGCCTGTGTATGGCGAGCTTATAGGCAGTTTTTTGCGCGGTGATTTTGGCAATGTAAACCAGGTTAATCCTAAGCTTGTGGCTCTATTGTATGCTCTCGACAGGCAGGCAGCGGCTCCGATTTTAAATAAGGCTTTACAGGATGGCAAGGTAGTATTATTGGATAGATATGTATATTCCAACATAGCTTATCAGTGTTCTAAAGTTACCAATCCGGAAGAGCGGGAGAAGTTAAGAAACTGGATATTTACTGTGGAGTACAATTTCTACAAGATACCTAAGCCGGATGTAAATATATTTCTTGATGTGCCACTGAGTTTTGTGGAATCTCGCTTGTCTTCTGCCAGAGCTGCAGATTCCGGAAGAGATTATTTAGCGGGTAAACGTGATATTCACGAGGAGAATATCAGTTTTCAGGAAGGAGTGAGAAAGGTATATATAGCAGAATGCGAGAGAGATGCAGATTTTCAACGGGTTGATTGCTCCGCTTCAGATGGAACCATGCTCCCTCCGGAAATTGTGTTTGAAAGAATAAAGGGCAAACTTACCTTGTAGGAATGCGATTTTGATGCAGCTTCTTAGACTTATATCGCGCTATGTAATAGGCTTTGTATTTATTGTTTCCGGATTTCTAAAGGCTATAGATCCGGTAGGTACTGCTTTAAAGGTTCAAGAATATTTTCATGCATTTTTCAGAACAGATTTAACTGTCAGATATGCCATTGTATTGGGTGTTGTGCTATGCGTGGCAGAATTTCTTACGGGAGTTGGCATACTAAAGGTTATAAAGTTCCGTTTTTTTACCGCCTTGGCGTTTCTAATGACCCTTTTCTTTGTATTGGTAACACTTATCTCTGCCATTACAGGAAAAGTGGCTGATTGCGGTTGTTTTGGAGAGATTCTACACTTAGATCCGTGGCCTTCTTTTTACAAGAACATTGTGCTCTTGGCGCTTTGCATAATACTGTATAGGCAAAGATTTAAGGTTAGCCCAATAGCCAATAGCTTCTGGGAATGGGCTTTTGTGGCTGTATATGCGGTACTGATTATAGGTGTGTCGGTTTATTCTGTCCGTAATCTTCCGCCGTCGGATTTCTCAGACTTCCGGCCCGGGCGCAGTTTATTGTCAGAGGATTCTACTCAGCAGATCAGATATGAGACAGAAATTCTGTATTCAAAAGATGGTATTACAAAGAAGTTCAGTTTGGATAACCTGCCAGACTCAACTTGGAAATATGTAGAAACTATTTCCACAGTTTTAGAGGGGAGCGAAAAACTGGCAAAGACAATGCCTTTTATCCTGAAAGATGGCAACGGAAGAAATGTTACCAACGAAGTGCTCAAGTCTCCAAAGCCTTTGGTATTCATTTCTTTCTATAATGCAGAAAATATTACGGACGAAGGTTTGGACAAACTCAAGAATCTCTGCGAAACTCTTAACGATAATACCAATACAGAGCTAATCGGCTCTTTCTACAGTTACGCTTATGAAGCAGATGGCTTAGACGGCTCGGTGAGTTCAATTACTGCTGCTTATGAAGCATCGGAGGATTTAGAGAGCCTTGTGCCGCATAAGTACGAGGTGTATGTTTTGAGTGCGATGACTCCCGAAGAAACCTATAAGGCTCTCAGGCCTGTTATTGAGGTATCAGAATCGGAAGAGAGGGCGGAGTTATTCTCATCTTCCCATAACCGGAAGGATTTGCCTTTCAACATAGTGTATTCAGATTTCAAAACGGTGATAACATTCAATCGTTCAAATGGCGGAGCTACATATATTAACGGAGGAATGATAGTAAAGAAATGGAGTGCCTTAAAATACGGAAACGGAAAAATAGTTAAAACGATTTCACAAAATCCGTTGCTGCTGGCCGAGGGGGGCGAGAAAGTCTCACGACTCTTCCTGATAGTTTCTATAGCTGTGATAGTAGGCTTAGTTCTGGTTGTAAGATTCATATCGAGAGCTATCTATAAAAATAAAGTTGGCATATAGGACTTATTCAATAATCAGCATAAAAAGCATTATAGTATGAAAAAAACATTATCAAGTAGCGTAACAGGTGGTGTTTCAAAGTTTGGAGTTGTAGTACTATCTTTATGTGTCTTATTGTTTGCCTCTTGTGGGGTTGGACATAGGATAGAAAAAGCAGCAGACAGGTATCGTGTAGATTCTTCTATTCGCAATGGAGAAAATCCTGTAAAGACAATAGCACTAAGCCCGTGCAAAGGGTTGATATTGGTGAATTACCATTATGATAATCTTTTTGAATCGCCACAGGAGATTACTATTCTTGAAGTAGATCCCAAAAAATTCCGCTTCAATGCCTTGGATCACAAAACTTTCAGAAAAACTTCCGAAGCTGCACTTGAGGTTGGAGCCACTGCTGCAATAAACGGAACATTCTACAATATGAAAGAGGGCGGCAGCGAATGTTACCTTCAGATAGATGGTGTTGTTTCGGATACCACCAAGAACGATAATATGAAGCTAAGGGCAAATGGTGCAGTTGTTATAAGGAGCGGCAATCTTAGCGTGGAGCCTTGGAGCAGGCAAAAAGAGCAGGCTTACCTTTCATCAACAAACAAAAAAGTTTCTGTGATGGCCACAATGCCACTTCTTATATATGATGGGTTTGCAGTTGAAGTTCTTGAATACAAGGGGTTTTCCGATAAGCGTCATCCTCGTAGCGTAATCTTTAGGAAAGACGGCAAGATATGCCTTATGGTTATAGATGGACGCCATAAAGGGAAGGCAGCAGGAATGACTCTTGATGAAGTTCAACGATATCTTCTTTCAATGGATGGAGGCGAGGGCTGTATCACTGCAGTGAATCTTGACGGGGGCGGCTCATCAACCCTCTGGCTAAACCCAGCCACATCCGGCACCACAACAATCAGCGGCTCCGTATCTGGTTGGGACAAGCCTTCGACCCCAGATGATGCAGGGATACTAAACCATCCGTCAGATAACGAGAAGTTTGACCGCCGAGGAGAAAGGCATGTAGCCAATTCTATTGTAGTGATTAAAAGATAGTTATATAATAAGCTCTCTAATGTTCTGTTAGAGGGTGCGTTTGATTTCTTCTATCTTGTAGGCTTCTATTACATCGCCCTCTTTTATGTCGTTGAAGTTCTCTACACCAAGGCCACAGTCGTAGCCGGAGGCAACTTCCTTGACATCGTCTTTTCCTCTCTTGAGGGAGGCTAACACGCCTTCTTTTATCACGATACCATCTCTGATTACTCTTATCTTGGAAGTTCTGGTAATCTTTCCTTCTTTAACCATGCAGCCGGCAATGGTGCCTATCTTGGAGATCTTGAAGATTTGCCTTACTTCTAAGGTTGAGGTAACCACTTCCTTTTCTACAGGGGCAAGCATACCTTCAATACCGCTCTTGACTTCGTTTATGGCATCGTAGATAACAGAGTAAAGACGTATTTCTATTTCTTCTTTTTCTGCCATCTTTCTGGCATTCATAGATGGTCTTACTTGGAAGCCTATGATTATAGCCTCAGATGCTTCTGCAAGCAATACATCTGATTCTGATATTTCTCCTACTGCCTTATGGATAACATTTACCCTTACCTCCTCAGTAGAGAGTTTGATGAGGGAATCGCTGAGAGCTTCTATAGACCCGTCAACATCTCCCTTTACTATAATGTTGAGTTCTTTGAAGTTGCCTATGGCTATTCTTCTTCCGAGCTCTTCCAGAGTGATATGCTTTTGGGTTCTTAACCCTTGTATTCTGAGCAATTGTTCTCGTTTATTGGCTATTTCTTTAGCATCTCTTTCGTTATCAAAGATATTGAATGTATCGCCTGCTTGCGGTGCTCCGTTGAGACCGAGCACAGAAACCGGAACAGAAGGTCCGGCAGAATCAATTTTCTGCCCTCTTTCGTTGAACATGGCCTTTACCTTTCCGGTGTACATTCCTGAGAGCATAAAGTCTCCTGTATGCAGGGTGCCTCCCTGAACCAATAAGGTTGCCAAATAGCCTCTTCCCTTATCGAGAGAAGATTCTATAACAGTACCCATCGCCTTTTTGTTAGGATTGGCTTTAAGTTCAAGTAAATCTGCTTCCAACAGCACTTTGTCTAAAAGTTCGGCAACTCCGAGCCCTTTCTTTGCAGAAATTTCCTGACATTGGAATTTTCCCCCCCAATCTTCTACAAGAATATTCATTTGGCTGAGTTGTTCCCTGATTTTATCCGGCATTGCCCCCGGTTTATCTATTTTATTGATAGCAAATATCATAGGTACGCCGGCAGCCTGTGCGTGATTTATGGCTTCTATTGTTTGCGGCATAACAGCATCGTCTGCTGCTACTATTATAATTGCCAAGTCTGTCATTTTAGCACCTCTTGCACGCATTGCAGTAAATGCCTCGTGGCCAGGTGTGTCGAGGAATGTAATTCTTCGGCCACTCGGTAATTTTACATTGTAGGCTCCTATATGCTGTGTTATTCCTCCAGCCTCACCTGCAATAACATTGGCTTGGCGGATGTAATCGAGAAGCGATGTTTTTCCATGATCTACATGTCCCATTACGGTAACAATAGGGGCGCGCGGTTCCATATCCTCCGGAGTATCTTCTTCTGTTTCTTCTTTAATGGCCTCTTGAATTTCAGCTGAAACAAACTCTATCTTATAGCCAAAGTCTTCTGCTACAAGGGTGAGTGCATCTGCATCTAATCTTTGATTGATAGATACCATAAGCCCCAAGTTCATGCAGGTGCTAATAACCTTGGTTACAGGCTGATCTATCATTATGGCCAAATCGTTTACGGTAACAAATTCAGTTACTTTGAGGATATTGCTCTCTGCGCCTCTGCGTAGAATCTCTTCCTCCCTTCTTTCCTCTGCTATTTCTCTCTTTTCTCTCCTGTACTTGCTGCCCTTGGTTTTGCCTTTTCCTTCTACCATTCTTTGGTAGGTTTCCTTTATCTGCTTTTGTACTTCGTCTTCGTCAACCTCGTTTCGTATAGGCTTAAACCCTTTCTTACCTTTCTTATTATCTTTATTTTTCTTATTATTCTCTCGGTTTTGGTTGCTTTCTTTATTGATATCTACCTTTTCTTTTGTAACCTTTTTAATTCTCTCTCTCTTGCCACTCTTCTTTTTTGGGCTTTCAAATCTGGAGACATCTATTCTTATACCGGTATCTTTAGGTCCTTGGAGCTGCTCTACTTTGGTTTCTATAAAGTTACTCCGGTCTTCCTTTGTAGATTCCGGAGTTGGTGCAACTTCTATAGTTTTATTGACTTGAGCACCATCTTCTTTAGAAGTGGCTTCGGGAATAGGGGTGTTTGCTGCATCAGGAATTTTAGTTTCGGCAGGAGTAGGCTCTGTGGCTACAGCAGGAGCA
>ONYJ01000049.1 GCA_900322025.1 uncultured Bacteroidales bacterium
GGCCCTGATTGAGGAATCAGACCGATTGCTGCGGCTATCAGAATAAGAAGCGGCATATAGTTGCTGTATTTGGAAATTAAGGTTGCGGTGTGCATATAGTTTATAATAATGCCACAAATAATTAACGCCGCTAACGTCCATAGAAGAACTACTGCAAGGTGTTTCTTTAATATATGATTCCAAATATGTTCTTTAATAAAGTGTTCGTTGGCAGTGGCTGTCATTAGCAGGGTTATAAAAGCCAGGCCGCCAAAGCACGCTAATATCCACTTTTCGTTGAAAATGCTCGATACCGCCGAATTGTCTTCTGCAGCCTCGCCTATTATTCCTGTGGCCATTAAGACAATAAAGCACAGAATGCCGGCCATTACAATAATTCTTTTGCTGCCGGGATTTTGTAGTGTTTTGTATGAGTTTAATCGAAATATGGAAGCCACTTTGTTGTCTTCTGTGGAGTGTATCTCTAAACTCTTGCAGTTGAACGATTTGTTTCTGCCGTGTAGGCTATCGTGCCGCCTTGTTATCAGGTTTACGCACAACCCCATAGCTATTGCTATAGTGCTCAAAATCACTAGAAGCTTCAAGTACATACCGGGCGAGGCAGCCAGCAGCAGAAAGGCTTCGTCTCCTGTAGAAACAATCATGGTGGCAATCAGAGCACCGATACCTAATACAGAGTGAGAATATAGCGAAACAGCGGCAAAGCCTCCCACGCAGCCGGGAATAGCCCCCAGTATAGTGCCCGTTAAAACCTGTTTTGCAGGAGAGTTCTTAATACTATGGAGCCATTTGCCATGATTGTCTATATTAAGATATTCTATGAGCAACATCATTATGATAACAAGGCCTGTAATCATAATGGCTCCCTTAACCGCTTCTAATAATATTTGGATAAACTCAGCCAATATTATTCAAGCTCTTTGTAGATATCCAATAACTGTTCTGCTGCCATAAAAGAGTCTATTTGACCGGCAAGCACTTGTTGCTCTGTCTTTTGAATGGCTTTTTCTATCTTTGGATTATCGTAGAAATTGTTTCTGAGGGTTTCGTTTATATGCTCATACATCCAATACTTTGCTTGCTGGCGGCGGCGTATGTCGTAGTAGCCGTTTTTTCTTACAAGTTTAAAGTATGCTTCTATTTTGTCTAATATCTCCGGCAATCCTTTTTTAGTTACTGCAGAAGATGTTACGGCAGTAGGCACCCAGCCTGAGTCTGTAGGAGGGAATAGGTGCAAGGCATTTGCATATAAAGCTTTAGCTCCTTCAGCCTTTTCTATGTTATTGCCGTCTGCTTTGGTTATGGCTATGAGATCGCTCATTTCCATAATACCTCTTTTGATTCCTTGCAAATCGTCTCCCGCTCCGCTGAGCATAAGTAAGAGAAAGAAATCGCTCATGGAGTGAACTGCTATTTCGCTCTGTCCCACTCCTACGGTTTCTATAAAAATAACATCGTAGCCGGCGGCCTCGCACAGTATAACTGTTTCTCTGGTTTTTCTAGATACTCCACCAAGCGAACCTGCAGAGGGTGAAGGTCTTATAAAAGCTTTAGGGTCTTTTGTCAGGGTTTCCATTCTGGTTTTATCGCCCAAAATGGAACCTTTGGTTTTTTCGCTCGAAGGGTCTATTGCCAGTACGGCTAATTTGTGGCCGGCACTCGTGATATAACCTCCAAATGCTTCTATGAAAGTACTTTTACCGGCTCCCGGTACTCCGGTTATGCCTATGCGCATAGTACGGATTTTACTTTTTCTTACTCTTTCTTGGCAGCCTATAATTATCTCTTTGGCCAGACTACGGTGCTCTGGATTAGAACTTTCTATTATGGTAATAGCTTTGCCTAATATGGCTCTGTCTCCGGCAAAAATACCCTTTAGATATTCTTTGGCTGTGAGTACGGAGGGTTTCTTTTTTACAAAGAAATTCTTGATATAAGGATTTACAGTAGGTTGGGCTTTTACACCATCGTTTACCAAAAGTGCGGTGTTGTTTTTCTTACTTTTCTTTGGAGGCCAATCCTCTGTGGTTGCATCTATTTTATTGCTCATACGGCTTGGTTATCAATTAAATATCCTATTTAAACATCTTGCCTGTTCTTGGGCAGATTATTAGCTTTCTGTTATACTTCCGCTCACAAATATTGTAACGAGCGGCCTGTCTGGAGAATTTGTTACAAGTGTTATTATGAACACTTTATCTGGGTCTGCCTTATTTGCGCTTATGCTACCCTTTACCGTAGCCTTGCCTCCGGCTAAAATTTGTGCGGGGTAATTCAAATCCATGCTATCTTCCCCGGTTTCTACCTTGTATATTTTGAGTGCGGTTTTACCCGGGTTGCTTATGGTTACATTTACCGGAATTTTACTTCCTTTTTTTATAGAGCCAAATGTAAAAGAACTCTTGTCTAAGAACACTTGAGCGGCCTTGTCTTTTTCTTCTTTGCTCAGCGATGTGTATGGGGTAACAATAGTAGCTTCTGTGGCAAAAGTGCCAATACTTTTACCATCGTTTAACATTGTAGCTTTGTAAATATTTTTACCCCAACGCTGTTTTCCCTTGGAGGTATTGATGGTGTATGATATGGTGGCGCTCTCTCCCGGAGCTATACTTGAGGGCGATACTGATATTTCGAGAGCAGGGTCTGTGTTTGCAAAACTTATATTTATTTTTTTTGAACTGATGTTTACTATGTTTTCTTTCAGAGCCTTTTTTAATCCTTGTTCTATCTGCCCACCGTTTTGGGTAGAAGACTTCATGCCCAGTGGGCCAAAGTGAGCCGGATAAAGTTCTGAAATAGGCTTTTCCTTATCGTATGCAACACCGATAATGCGTAGCATGATAGGCTTGGTAGAGGAAGATACATAAACCGTAAGGGTTTTGTCAAAAGGGTAGGCTCCCTGGTCGTTAAGGTAGGTTACCTTTATAACCCCGCTTTCTCCAGGCTTGATAGGAGCCTTGTTCCACTCCGGTACGGAGCATCCGCAAGAAGAGAGGATATTGTTTATAACAACCGCTTGATCGCTGATGTTTGTGTATTTAAACTCACAATGCTTTTTTCCGCTGCTGGCAAGGAATTTTCCAAAATTATGAACTACCTTATCGAATTTCAACGATGTGGTATGCCCCGTTTGCGCCCATGCAGTATAATCTAAAATGCCTGAAACACAAAGTAGTGCAATGAACCATAATTTTATTGAAGAAATTTTTCTCATAACAAAACCTCTTTTTCTTCCTTATTATTGCAAATATAATGCAAAACGCACTAAACAAGTTTAAGGAAAATGCTTAAATTTAAGCCTCGCAAAAAATAATGTTCGGAACAAATTACAAACACAATATATATGAGAGCGTTTATTAAAACTTTATCGTTACTGTTAACAACGATTTTTATGCTGCTTTTGCCAACTTCTTGTGGGCGGAAATACAGCACCATTAAAGGAGATCCGACAAATACAAGGATTTATACCTTGGCTAACGGGCTTACCGTATATCTTACTCCTATGAACAAGGAGCCGAGAATTCAGACTTATATTGCGGTAAGGGTTGGTAGTAAGAACGATCCTGCAGAAACTACAGGTTTGTCGCACTATCTGGAACATATAATGTTCAAGGGTACTAAGAATTATGGAACTACAAACTATGAAGCAGAAAAACCTTATTTGGATTTGATTCTAACAGAGTTTGAAAAATATAGAACTCTCACAGATGCAGAGGAAAGAAAGGTTCAATATGCAAAGATAGATTCCATATCATACGAGGCTTCTCAGTTTTTTATCGGCAATGAGTATGACAAAATAATGGCCCAGATTGGAGCAAAGGGCTCAAATGCCTTCACTTCTTTTGATATGACGGTTTATCAGGAGGATATTCCTTCCAATCAGGTTGAAGCGTGGGCTAAGGTTCAGAGCGATCGCTTTAAGAATATGGTTATAAGAGGCTTCCATACCGAGTTAGAAGCAGTGTATGAGGAGTGTAATCTTGGACTTTCAGACGATGGAGGAAATGCGATAGACACTCTTTTGTTTGCAATGTTTAATAAGCACCCTTACGGCAAGCAGACTACAATAGGAACTCAGGAGCATTTGAAGAATCCTTCTATAGTTAATATCCAGAAACATTTCGATAATTTCTATGTTCCTAATAATGTGGCTATATGTATGGCCGGAGATTTTAATCCAGATGAGGTTATTACTATTATCGAGAAATACTTTGGCGACTGGAAGAAGAACGACAGCCTTGCTTTTTTGGAGTTTGAAGAAGAAGAACCTATAGCTCATCCTATAGAGAAGACTGTTACCGGCTTGCAGTCTCCGTTTGTGCTGATGGGGTGGAGATTGCCTTCTGCCACACGCTTAGGTAGAGAAATTAACTATACAGAAGATACTACGTATATGCTCTCTAATCTCTTGTATAATGGGAGAGCCGGACTTTTGGATTTGGAAGTGAACCGCCCGAGAAAGACCTTGGGTTCTGCGGCCTACTATTATAATTTGTCTGATTATGGCATCTTTATCTTAGAGATGGAACCGAAAGAAGGCCAAAGCTTGGAGGATGCAAAAGCCATTGTAA
>ONYJ01000011.1 GCA_900322025.1 uncultured Bacteroidales bacterium
CCTAAGGAATCTATTGATTTTAATGGCAATACAGGTCCTTTTATACAGTACACCCATGCCAGAATCAAATCTATTCTCCGTAAATCTTCAGCAGACGGCATACAGGCTGAGCTTACCGGAACAGACTTTTTAGATAAGGAAATAGAGCTTATAAAAATCTTGAATTCGTTTCCAGCCAAGATCAAAGAGGCCGGAGAGGCTATGAGTCCGGCTATTGTAGCTAATTACTGTTACGAACTTGCAAAAGAATTCAATCAGTATTATCACGATTATTCTATTCTCAGAGAACCGGATGAAAATGTGCGTAGCCAGAGAATTGCACTTGTAGCTTCTGTGGCGGAGGTGTTAGTTAAGGGAATGGGCATACTTGGAATAAAACTGCCGGAAAGAATGTAATGCAGTATGAAAAGAAAATAAGGCACTATCCGTTTCTGCCCACAACTAAAGACGAAATCAAAAGACTTGGGTGGGAGCAGTTAGATGTTGTTTTATTTTCTGGCGATGCGTATATAGACCATCCTTCATTTGGGACTGCCATTATAGCCAGAGTTCTTGAAAAAGAAGGTTATAAAGTAGGAGTGGTGGCACAACCCAATTGGCGCGATGATTTGCGAGATTTTAAGAAGTTAGGTAGGCCTCGTCTGTTTTTTGGTGTTTCTGCCGGTGCAATGGATTCTATGGTTAATCACTATACAGCTTTTAAGAGGCTGAGGAGTAACGATTCATATACTCCGGGAGGTGCGGCAGGCTTTAGACCAGACTATGCTGTAACAGTTTATACTAAGATACTCAAGAGTTTATTCCCCGATGTGCCGATTGTTATAGGAGGTATAGAGGCTTCTCTTAGGCGTGTAACACACTATGATTACTGGCAAGACAAGTTATTTCCATCCATACTGATAGAGAGCGGGGCGGATTTTCTTACATACGGTATGGGAGAGAAGGCTATAATACAGATAGCCAGATATATAGACGGGAATAAGGAGGGTAAGTCTTGCAGACAACTCTTGCAGACAGCATATTTTTCTACGGAGCCTCCTGAGTTGGACAGCAATACAGTAACCCTGCCTTCATTTGAAAGTTGCTGTGCAGACAAGAAAGAGTTTGTAAAGAGCTTTAACGAGGTTGAATTGCAGGCGAATCTTTTGCATCCCAAGCGTATTATAGAACCGGTAAAGAACGGGTATGTATATATCAATGAGCCTTTTCCACCTCTTACTCAAGAAGAACTGGATGCGGTTTACGCTCTGCCATACACCATGCAGCCTCATCCGCGATACAAGGGCAAAACTATTCCAGCGTATGAAATGATAAAGAATTCCATTACCATACACAGGGGATGTTTTGGAGGATGTAGTTTCTGCACAATAGCTGCTCATCAGGGGAAGTTTATACAGAGCCGCAGTACGCACTCTATACTATCTGAGATAGAGGTATTAAAACAAGTCCCGGGATTTTCCGGCAATCTGTCTGATGTGGGAGCTCCTTCTGCAAATATGTATATGATGGGTGGCAAGAATCTTTCTCTCTGCAAAAAATGTCGCCGAAAGTCTTGCATATATCCATCTATCTGCCTAAACCTTAATCGTTCTCACAAACCTTTGACAGAACTTTACAGAAAAATAGATGCTGTTAGCGGAATAAGACATTCTTTCATAGGTAGTGGTGTGAGATACGATTTGCTGATGGATAGAGAAGGGTATCTCGACAAGGAATCGAGAGAATACTTTACAGAGTTGATATCTAAGCATATAAGCGGAAGATTCAAGGTTGCTCCGGAACATACGGAAGAGCATGTCCTACAACTTATGAACAAGCCTTCTTTTGCATTGTTCTGTACTATGAAAAAGGAGTTTGGAAAGATTTGCAAGCAATACAATCTCAATCAGCAGATAGTTCCATATTTTATATCTTCTCATCCGGGGTGTCATTTATCTGACATGAAAGCACTTGCGGCGAATCCTAATTTGCAGGGTGTTTTTACGGAGCAGGTGCAGAGTTTTACTCCTACACCAATGACCAGAAGTTCCGTTATGTTTTATACGGGCTTAAATACCAAAACATTAGCTCCTCTGTTTGTGGAAAAGAATATTATGCGCCAAAGGGAGCAGAAATCTTATTTCTTTAAGAAATAGTGTAAATTGTTTTGCGATTAAAAAAAATACCTTATAATTGCATCAGAAAAGAATAGGCTAAAAGCCCTATAGATAAATCTCAACGATTCTGAAATATACTTGTGAAAGTGACTAACATTAAGAAGACAACAGCAAAGAAAGCTCCCAAAGGTACTGCTAAAAAAAATGTGGCAGCAAAGCCTAAGAAGGATGCTAAAGAGGTGAAATCAGTAAAAGCCAAGGCTACTGTCAAGGCCAAGGCTACTGTCAAGGCCAAGGCTACTGTCAAGGCCAAGGCTTCGGTAAAAGCTAAGGCTCCGGTAAAGGCCAAAGCTCCGGTAAAGGCCAAAGCTCCGGTAAAGGCCAAAGCTCCGGTAAAAGCTAAGGCTCCGGTAAAAGCCAAAGCTCCGGCTAAAGCCAAGGCTTCGGTAAAAGCTAAGGATCCGGTAAAAGCTAAGGCTCCGGTAAAGGTCAAAGTTCCGGCAAAAGCTAAGGCTTCAGTAAAAGCTAAGGCTCCAGCAAAGACCAAGGCTCCCGCTAAAGCCAAAACTCCTACAAAGCTGAATGTTAAGGCACCTGCTGAAGTTAAGTCACCAGTAAAAGTTGTTAAGAAAGAGGTTGCAGAATTGCAGCCTTCTGTAAAAAAAGTTCATCAGCCGTCTGTATCTAAACCACAGTCGTCTTTAGACAGAAGAAAGATAAAGCCTACAGAAGCTCAGGTTGCTCCTCCTTTAGTTATGACAAATCAGAAACCGAAAAATTTTGGTGTTCCAGCTTCCATAAGTGCTAAAAGAAGACTGGTAGTGAGTTATTCCAATATGAAAGAGGAAGTGGCAAATGCTTTTAAAGAGAAATATCCTAAGGGTTATGCCGATTATATGGGAGATCTGTTCAAGGTAGATAAACCGGATGGGACATCTTTCTATGCCATTACTTTAGAAACGGAAGATTCTGTCTATTTGATTAAAATGGAGGTTACGATAGATAGAATTGAGGATGCTCAGAAGAATCTCTTCCCAGAATCTGATGGGTCTGACGATATACCTACCGAGGGCGAAACATTCCCTGATGACAATACGGAGAATATGTCGGATTCAGAAGATGACGTGGATTAGCAGCAATAATATATTCAAAACAATCTCACACTTCATAAAGACCAGACTGCAGAGAATGCCCGAGAATAGGGAGATTCTCTTGTTGGCTTTTTTAGTAGGGTTGGGGAGTGGGCTTGCGGCTTTTCTGCTATTGCAGTCTATACATTTTGTGCAGCGGATGCTTGTTGGCTGGTTCAGCAGTTCATCCTCTAGTTATTTATATCTGCTCTACCCCGGAGTAGGTATGTTAATAGCTTATCTGATAGTACGATATATCATAAGGGATAGTATTTCTCACGGGGTAACCAAAGTGCTTTTGGCCATATCGCGATACGATTCTAAAATAAAGCTTCATAATACTTGGTCGTCTATTCTTACAAGTGCTATTACCATAGGCTTTGGAGGCTCTGTAGGAGCTGAAGCACCAATTGTTTATACGGGTGCTGCCATAGGTTCCAATATAGGAAGGAAAGCCGGCCTCTCTTATAAGAATGTTACTCTATTGCTTGGATGCGGAGCTGCCGGTGCCATAGCCGGTATTTTTAAGGCTCCTATGGCGGGGGTGTTGTTTACATTTGAAATTCTGATGTTCAATATGTCTATGACATCTATACTTCCGCTTGTAACCAGCAGTATAACAGCAACAACAGTAACATACTTACTTATGGGAGATGCTGTGGCCTTTAACAATACTCTTACTCCCTTTAATGTTGGAAACATTCCATATTATGTCTTATTCGGGATTCTTTGCGGCTTTGCATCGTTGTATTTTACAAGGACAACGCTTTTTACAGAAGACAAAATAAAATCTATATCTAATCCTTTCAAGCGTTGGTTTTTTAGTGCCGTAAGCTTAGGTATTATGATTTTCCTCTTTCCGCCACTATACGGAGAGGGCTATGCTAATCTTACGAGTCTGCTCAACGATAATGATTTATCGGCTGTTGGAAACACGGTGTTTGCGAGTGTATTTGCTTATGAATGGGCTCTTCCTGTATTTTTTGCTTTAGTGTTTTTTGTAAAGGTTTTTTCAATGTCTTTTACAAATGCCGGCGGAGGTGTGGGAGGAACTTTTGGTCCTACTCTGTTTATGGGTGGAATTTTAGGTTATGTAATGGCACACTCGTCTAATCTGTTGGGCCTTAATCTGCCTGAAACAAATTTTGTGCTTGTAGGAATGGCCGGGCTTATGGCTGGAGTAATGCAGGCACCGCTGACAGCGATTTTTCTTATAGCCGAAATTACAGGAGGTTATACCCTTCTGATGCCGCTAATCATTACATCTGTAATTTCTTATGCCACAATAAGGATGTTTGAACCGTATTCAATTTATACAAAGCGAATAGCAAAGCAAGGTTATTTGCTAACCCACGATTCAGACAAAGCTGTACTCACTCTTCTAAAATTGTCAGATGTTTTGGAATCTAACTTTAGTCCGGTACAGGTGAAAGATACCATGGGAGATTTGGTTAAGGTGATATCTACTTCAACCAGAGATATTTATCCTGTTTTAGATGAGTCGTCGTGCTTGAAAGGCATAGTGTTCTTGGGAGAAGTAAAGTCTGATATGTTTGATACTTCTAAGTATTCCAAGCCTATAACCTCTTATATGAAATCTGCGGAGGTTGTTGTTTACGACTATGAGAAGATGGAAGATGTTATTCATAAGTTTGAACAGAGCGGAGCATGGAATCTGCCTGTGGTAGATGCTAATAATAAATATCTTGGCTTTGTATCAAAATCGCATATATTCTTTGCGTATCGTCAGAGGCTTCACGAAGTCAGCCACGATTGACATTATTTTAACTATATTTACGCATTAGGAATAGGTATAGGTATCATGAATGCGTCATATATAGATTTTATTGCAAATAAACTTGGTGTAAAGCATTGGCGAGTAGAAAATTGCATTCAGCTTTTGGAAGAAGGGGCCACTGTGCCGTTTATATCGCGATACAGGAAGGAGGCCACCGGCACCATGACAGATGTGGAAGTAGCCGAAACTAATTTTCATTATCAGCGTTTTTTGGAACTTGACAAACGTAAGGAAGCTGTATTGAAGAGTATAGAGGAGCAGCAAAAACTGACTCCGGAACTCAAGGAACTTATAGATGCCTGTACGGAACTGCAACGTTTGGAGGATATTTATCTGCCTTTCCGCCCTAAACGGAGAACACGAGCTTCAATTGCAAGAGAGAAGGGCCTGGAACCGCTTGCTCAAAAAATGCAGGCGTTGCAGGTAGCAGATGTGTATAGCGAGGCGGCTAAGTTTGTAAAGGATGGCGTTGCTGATGTGGAAGAAGCTTTACAGGGTGCAAGAGATATTATTGCGGAGCAAATATCAGAAAATCTGGAGATAAGAGAGGAATTGAGGAGTTATTACTCAAGGAGCGGTGTATTAAAAACCAAAGTATCTAAAGGAAAGGAAGAAGAAGGCGAAAAATACGCAGACTATTTTTCATATTCTGCCGGCATAGCGAGAATGCCCTCTCATAGGCTTCTTGCGGTATTAAGGGCTGTAAATGAGAAGATACTTACGGTGAAGATAGAAACAGACCCGCAGATATCGTTGAAGATAATAAATAGAATTTTTTACAGAGGCCAAAAATATCCTAACAAACAACTCTTTGAACAGCTGCAACTTGCACAGGAAGATAGTCTAACCAGACTTTTGGATTCGTCTATAGAAAACGAAATTCTGAAGGCCGCTAAATATAAGGCAGATCTTGAGGCGGTAAAGGTATTCGGGGAGAATCTTAAACAGCTTCTTTTGGCCGCTCCTGTGGGGCAAAAAACAACTATGGCTATAGATCCCGGATTCAGAACCGGATGTAAGGTTGTGTGTTTGGACAGGCAGGGAAACCTTCTCTATCACGATGTGATATATCCACATCCTCCTGTTAATCAGAAAATGGAGGCTATGAGCAAGATTACGGATATGGTGGAAAAATATCAGATAGAAGTAATAGCCATAGGCAACGGCACGGCGGCCAGAGAAACAGAGGGTTTTATCAGGCGCTTGGGTTTTTCGCAACAGATAAAAATATATTCTGTTAGCGAAGATGGAGCTTCTATTTATTCTGCCTCGGAAACTGCTCGCCAAGAATTTCCGGACGAAGATGTTACTGTGCGAGGTGCTGTTTCAATTGGCCGTAGATTGATGGATCCGTTGGCGGAGCTTGTTAAGATAGATCCTAAGTCGTTGGGAGTAGGGCAATATCAGCACGATGTAGATCAGTCTTTGTTAAAGGAAAAGCTGGATGAGGTGGTGGAGTATTGCGTAAATACCGTAGGGGTTAATCTTAATACAGCAAGTAGTCATTTGCTTTCTCATGTGTCTGGTATAGGACCGGTATTGGCGTCTAATATAGTGGCTTACAGAACTGGCAATGGTGCTTTTACCTCCCGAAAACAGCTCGCTGAAGTGCCCAGATTGGGGCAGAAAGCATTTCAGATGGCGGCTGGTTTTTTGAGAATTCCGGATGCTGCAAATCCATTAGATAACTCTGCTGTTCATCCTGAACGATATGCTCTTGTAGAAAAAATGGCAGAAGATGCAGGCTGCAAGGTAGCTGAACTCATAGGTAATACCGGCAGAATAGATTCTATACCTTTAGAAGATTATGTAGGCGCAGGGGTAGGTTTGCCAACATTAGAAGACATTGTTCAGGAGCTTAAAAAGCCGGGGAGAGATCCAAGGGAGGCTGCTAAAGACTTTGAATTTTCTTCCGAAATTTCTTCTTTGGAAGATTTGAAAGAAGGTATGCAATTGCCTGGTATTGTTACTAATCTTACAGCTTTTGGGGCATTCGTAGATATAGGCATAAAGCAGAACGGGCTTATTCATATTTCTAATATGGGACAAAAGTTTGTACGCAATGCTTCTGATGTGCTCAAACTTCACCAGCAGATTACCGTGTCTGTAATTGGGGTAGATTTGAAGCGGCAGAGAATACAACTTAGACTGGTAGAGTAGAACATGGCACAAATCTCACTATATTTACCGCATCTATAAATAAACCGAGTATGGCTGACAAACTTGTAGTTATACCAACATACAACGAAAAGGAGAATATAGAGAACATAGCCCGTAAGGTTATGTCTTTAGAGGGAGAATTTAATCTTTTGGTAGTAGATGATGCCTCTGCAGATGGAACTTCTGATATAGTTAAGCGCCTTCAGAAAGAGTTTGACGGGCGTATCTTCTTGTTGGAAAGAAGTGGAAAACAGGGGCTTGGTACAGCATATATATTGGCTTTCAAATGGGCTTTAGAGAGAGAGTACAAGTATGTGTTTGAGATGGACGCAGATTTCTCCCACAATCCGGATGATTTATTACGCCTGCATTCGGCTTGCAAAGAAGGAGTGGCTGATGTTGCAATAGGTTCGCGCTACAGCAATGGCGTGAGTGTTATCAATTGGCCTATAGGCAGGGTGGTGATGTCTTATTATGCTTCTTATTATGCCAGAAAGGTGTTGGGAATGAAGGTTTACGATTGCACTGCCGGTTTTGTTTGCTATACAGATAAGGTTTTGAGAACCATAGATTTAGATAAAGTAAAGATGAAGGGATATGGTTTTCAGATAGAAATGAAGTATTCTGCTTACAAATTGGGCTTTAAGCTTAAAGAAGTACCTATCATATTTGAAGATCGCAAAGAAGGTACATCTAAGATGAGTTCAGGTATATTTGGAGAGGCTTTCTGGGGGGTAATAGCAATGCGATTCAGAAAAATAAAACCAAGAACCAAATAGTATGAAAAACCTCCTACTAAAGAACGCAACTATTGTTAATGAAGGCGAGACCTTTAAGGGCAGTATTGTTGTATCGGGAGAATATATAGATCAGATAATAAGGCAGAGTGATTATAAAACGGGAGAGTTGTACGAATGCTTTATACAACAGATTGCTACTCAAATGGAGGTTCTGGATGTAAGTGGAAAGTATATTCTTCCGGGAGTTATAGACACACATGTACATTTTAGAGAACCGGGCGATGGTTGGAAGGGTAATATAGAGAGTGAAAGCAGGGCGGCTGTACTTGGAGGGGTAACTTCTTTTATGGATATGCCCAACAATACTCCACCGGCTCTAACACTTTCATTGCTTGAAGATAAGTTTGCCAGCGCAGAAATTTCTTCGTATGCCAATTATTCCTTTTATCTTGGAGCCAGCAATAGCAATATACAGGAAATAAAGAGTATGCGCTGTAAAGATATTTGTGGCGTAAAACTTTTTATGGGTGCCTCTACCGGTAATTTAATGGTAGATGACGATAGGGCGGTGGAAGATGTTTTTAAGAGTTCTCCAACCCTTATAGCTGTTCACTGTGAAGACAATCAGGAGATTCTGTCTAATCTAAAAAAAGCGGAGGCAAGGTATGGGGCAGATATTCCACCTCAGATGCACTCAATGATACGTAGCCGTGCTGCTTGTTTGAAAAGTTCTCAGAAAGCAGTGTTGCTTGCTCAAAAGTATAAAGCTCGGCTTCACATTCTTCATGTTTCTACTAAAGAAGAAGTGTTGTTGCTTGCCGGTTTGAAGAATCCGGCAATTTGGAAACGGCGAGACAAAGACCGTAAGGCTATGATAACCGGTGAGGCATGTGCATCTTATTTGTGGTTTTGCTCAGAAGATTATGTAAAGTATGGCAATCTTATAAAATGTAATCCGTCTATAAAATCTGCCGAGGATATGATGTGTTTGCGTAAGGCGCTGAAAAATGGAGTATTACAGACGATCGGAAGCGACCATGCACCGCATCTTGTTTCAGAAAAACTGCGTCCGTATCTTGAGTCGCCATCGGGTATTCCGCTTGTGCAGTATTCTTTGCAGATGATGCTTACCATGGCTAGGTACGGAGAGTTTACGCTTGCAGATGTGGCAGATAAGATGAGTCATTCGCCGGCCAGTTGCTATGCACTGGAGAAACGAGGGTTTATCAGAAGCGGGTATTTTGCCGATATTGTGGTGGTAGATATAGAGAATCAGGTAAATAACTCTTTGCCACGTTCTATGTGCAGATGGAGCCCATTCTCAGAGAGGAATATTATTTACCATCGTAATGATAACAAGGATGAACAGCTGTCTTCTTTTCCGGTTTCGGTTGTTCATACGATTGTTAATGGCTGTTTAGTGGTTAAGGATGGAATGATAACCGGTAATCGACGCAGCCGTCGCCTTAAATTTGACAGATAATGAAACCTAATAATTTTCAAGCCTATATATTTGCCTTAATTGCCATAACAGCATGGGGCTTTTCCTTTATCTGGGAAGACTATCTGATAAAGAATGATATAGAAATATTTGCATTTATCTTTGAAAGAATGCTTATAGCGGCTGTTATATTATGGCTGGTAGGGCTTGTTACGAGAGGTGTGCAGAAAGTGCACAAAAAAGATTTCAAATGGATGTTTCTCTTGGCTTTTGGAGAGCCTTTTATTTATTTTTTGGGAGAAAACTTTGGAATTAAATATACCTCTGGAGTTATGGCGGCAATAATAATAGCCACCATTCCTTTGTTTTGTACAGTTGTAGATAGGCTTTTATACAAGTTTAAGCTTACTCTGCCAAAAGTTTTGGGGTGTCTTCTTTCCTTGATAGGTATAGTTTTGTTTGTGATGGAAAAGGGGGGAATGGGAACTTCGCAACTTAAAGGTATTCTTCTGTTGTTGTTTTTTGCAGTTGGAGGAGCTTTGATATACAGTTATGTAACGCGCGAAATGATAAAGAAATACAGCGCATATACAATAGTAACCTATCAGTTCTCTTTTGGTGCACTGCTGTTTTTGCCTTTCTTTCTGTTGTTTGGAATCAAGGGAGTTGATGCCCAGTTTATGTCGTACGATGTGCAATCCAAGATATTAGCTCTGGCTATTCTTTGCTCTTGCATGTGCTTTGGCTTATGGGCCTATTGTACAGGTAAACTGGGTGTTACACGGGTTAGCATTTTTTCGGCTTTAATTCCGCTTGTTTCTGCTATTGCAGCCTATTTTCTATATCCGGGGCAGGAAAGTTTTACTCCATTAAAAATAGCGGGAATGCTTCTGACCATTATTGGTGTTATTATTGTACAACTTGTGAAGGATGTGAAAACTAAACATATATAATCTAAACTAAATGTATATACTATGAAACGAATTACTGCAATTTTTCTGCTGCTTGTTTGCAATTTTACGCTGTTTGCCCAAAACAATACGGACTTGCAAATTTCGAAGTATGATTTTTCTGAAGTACTACAAGCAGACTCACCTTTTTCTTTGGGTATTTTAGGTAAAGAATTTAAGAGGTTGCAGATTTATTATGAATCGGTAACAAAAATAAGCTCAGATACATATAAGGTAAAGGGAGCTTCCAATGCCGCTGGCAATGTGTGTCCTTTTGAGGGTACCATAAAGATTACCGCTATTGAGGGGCAAAATTCGGAAGATTTTGAAGCAAATCATCCGGTTTACTTGCTCACGGCATCCTATAATTTTAGAGAAACTGCCGGAGTTGGTACAGGTACGTTTTCGGGAAAAGCTATCTTCGATATTTGGATAGATGAAGGTGAACCTGTGTTAGAGAATACAATGCAGGCTGCTGATGGTTATCGCAACAGCCAGTATGTAGGAGTCTGGATTTCAGATAAAACTAAGGTTAAGAAAATTGCAAATTGGGGAGCGTGGCGTATTCCGGAGTCGGGAGATTTAGACCAAGGAGTAGGGCAGTTTATCCCAAGCGAAAAATATCATGCCAAAGGCTGGAGTAATTATTATCGTAGCGTAACTAATAGTAGTGAAGAAGTAAGAAATAATGCGATTTACCAAGAAGAACGCAGTTGGTGGGATAAGACAGCTCCTGTACTTACCTTTAAGCAGTCTGCCTCCGGTTCAACTATCAGAGTGGCAAAACCAAACGGGGCACTTATCCAGACACTTAAATTTAATGTATCGGATGCTCCTTTGTATATTGATATAAACCAAGATGGTTATAAAGATCTTGTACAAAATGCAGATGACGGTTTATGCTATATTTTTGCTCCATCGGATGGTAAGTTTTATAATTTACCTTCATATAGTATTGTAAAATATAAAGGCTATCTAACCTATAGCCCTGCCAATAAACTGATAACTATGCATTATGACAGAACAACAAAAATTACCTCTTACTATATGTATAGTTGCCGTAAAGACAATAATACCTCTCAGTATATCATAAGTTTTGAGGGCTCTATAAGAAATTGCGAAACCGAAGGTATTTGGAAAGAGTACGACCGAAATGGCAAGCTACTTATAGAATCGGAGGCTTCTGGCAAGCTCTCTGAAAAGTGGGTAGAGTATCTTAGTTTTGCAATGTCTAATTAAAGATAACATCACAGTGTTTTATAGATAAAATTAATGCCAAATCTGTAAAAATAAACGTGTTATGCGATTTAATATTTTTCTTTCTTTATTAGTGCTTATACTATTGTTTCCCTTTTATTTATCGGCTCAGAGCGTTTATCCTAAATTTGATAAGGATAGCTACATCGAAATTGTAAAAATTAAAGGCCAGAAACCAACTATTATAGACTTTGTAAATCATTATTTACATGAGCCGGAAGATGAACTTACGGGCAGTCTGAATGATATGTGGCAAAGTTATCTCGCCCAAAAGCCTCAGAAAGAAGCCTGCAAGATATTGGTAGATGTAAAAAACGGTTATGTAAAATTTGAGTCTGTAGCTGATCCGGCAGACAAATATCTTTCTGTTACCGAGATGTGCTACTGGAATTGTGCAGATGGCAAACATAGGCTGATAGCTTTTTCAAACAATCTTTACATAGACGATAAGCCTATAGAAGGCCAATATACAGGGATTTCGTTTGCCCTGTATGAAAATTCTACACGCCGTTTGCAGTATATTCCTGCTGAATCAGTGGGAGCTGCTGTTACAACAGCTTACGATGGAGTAACGCATGGTTTTGATGGCGATAATTGGTTTGTAGAAAATAATGGCGTACGTAAAATTATAAGCCAGCAGGAGTACGATGAATACTTAGAAAACCGTCCGGTTTTGTTATATAAACTTCCCCAGAAAGGGAAAAATATCATTGTGAAAATATGGTCGCCAAAGGAGGTAATAAAAAAGGAACTTACTTGGAATGGCCTACGCTTTAAAGAATCTGCGGACATGCCTAAATAATTCAGTAGGCATGCCCGCAGTTGTGGTGCTATTGCAATAGATTGAGGCTTCTTGATACAAATTCTGAAAGCTGTTTGCCTTTAAGCATACCGTTGGAGAGTAGGGCGAGATCTGTGATTTGCTTCAGCAGTGTGTTTTTGCGTCCGAACTCTCTCATAAGTTCTCTCTTTTCTTCTCTTAGGCTATTGATGGTGGAGTTGAGTTTTTCCTCTTTATCCTTCATTTCCTGAGGGATATCCTCATCCTTTTTGCCCTCTTTATCTTTGTTTATTAGTGCAATGGCGTCTTGAGCATTGGCTATCTGAGCCATAAGATCTTTGTTCTTCTCAGATGTAGCCATGTCTTTTTCTTGAATAATCTTCTTTACAAGCGGATTCTCTATATTGAGTTTGATGGTGTAAGAATCAGGCATTTCTCCATAGAAGTTGAGCCCACCGCCGAGGGCACTCATTTCTTTGTAGCGTCTCATAAATTCATTTTGTGTAATAAACATAGGAGCAGCTGTTTCACCCATATTTTCTGCCACAAGATTGTATCTACCCTCTTCAGGGAGAACTGCGGCAAAAGCACACTCAAGATCAAGCTCCTCTCCTTCTTGCATTTCCGGTTTTTTGGAGTCTTGTTTAAGAATGAGATTCTCGATACTGTCTGAATCTACTCTGGCAAACTTGCTATCTTTGATTTTGCTCTCCAGAAGATTTACAAAGTGTGCGTCTAACTGGCTATCCATCAGCAGTACATAATAGCCCTTATCTTTAGCAGCTGTAATCCATTGATATTGTGCTATTGCATCTGTTGCGTAAAGATATACTACTTTTTTATCTTTATCCTTCTGTTCTTTTTCAATAAGCTTTCCAAAATCGGCATAGCTCAGATACTTACCTTCTGTAGTTTTGAATAGGGCGAATTTCATAGCTCTTTCGCAGAACTTTTCATCGGTAAGCATTCCATATTCTATGAAAAGTTTAAGGTTATCCCACTTACTCTCAAATTCTTCTTTCTTTTCTTTTGCTATTTCTTCCAAGCGGTCTGCTACTTTCTTGGTGATGTAGGTGGAAATCTTTTTTACATTGGAGTCTGCCTGAAGATAACTTCTTGATACATTCAGAGGTATGTCTGGTGAGTCTATAACTCCGTAGAGCAATGTTAAGAACTCAGGTACTATGTTTTCTACAGAATCTGTAACAAACATCTGGTTGCAGTATAGTTGTATCCGGTTTTTAGAAACGTCCATACGGTCTTTTATCTTGGGAAAGTATAAGATACCGGTGAGGTTAAACGGATAATCTACATTGAGGTGTATCCAAAACAGCGGATCTTCTTTCATAGGGTAGAGTTTGCGATAAAAATTCAGGTAGTCTTCGTCTTTGATATCGCTTGGAGTTTTTGCCCATAGGGGTTCGGAGTCGTTGATAATCTTATCTTTATCGGTCTCTACAGTTTTGCCGTCTTTCCATTCGGTTTCCTTGCCAAAGGCTATTTTAACCGGCATAAACTTGCAGTATTTGTTTAGGAGCTCTTCAATTTTTTGCTTTGTAGCAAACTCTTTAGACTCATCGTCGAGATAAAGGGTAATTTTAGTGCCACGCTCTTGTTTCTTGCATTCCTGCATACTGAACTCTGGACTTCCGTTGCAGCTCCATTTTACGGCCTTGCTGCCATCTTTATAAGACAGAGATTCTATCTCCACTTTTTTAGATACCATAAAGGCAGAGTAAAAGCCGAGGCCAAAGTGTCCTATGATGCTATCTAACTGGTCTTTATACTTTTCCAAAAACTCGCCTGCCGAAGAAAATGCTATTTGATTGATATATTTATCTATTTCTTCTGCAGTCATGCCAATACCTCGGTCTGTTATAGACAGGATATGTTTTTTCTCATCTGCTTCTATGGAAATAGTGGTATTGCCAAGCTCGCCCTTAAACTCGCCTTTGCCGGCAATTGCCTTTAGCTTTTGTGTTGCATCTACTGCATTGGCAACCAATTCTCTAAGAAATATCTCGTGATCTGAGTATAGGAATTTTTTTATAACCGGAAATATGTTTTCTGTAGTTACTCCGATTTTACCTTTTGTTTGTGTCATGATATCTGTTTTTTGTTTTATCGTGTAATAAAAATTAAAATACTCCCAATGGTTTTTCAATCTTCATACCATTGGGAGTAATATGACATTTTGTCAGATAAACCTTGCTGCTCCTGCTGCAAGAGCCTTACTTATGGCTGACGTAAGCTCCTCTGCTTTTTTCTAAAATTATCTTATCTGGTTTTCCATTGTACTTTAGGTTTGAGGCTCCACTCACTTCTCCGGTGAGCTTTTGCCGTGCGTTTACTTTGGCTTTTGAAGCTCCGCTGAGATCTATGATAACCACCTTTGCTTGCAACTCATCACCATCGAAATTACTTGCTCCGCTACAATCTAAATCGAGAGCATCTGTTTTACCTTTAATTTTTGCCGTTGAGGCTCCGCTAAGATCTGCTTTTATGCTTTCCGAGCTGCTGCTTAGATTTAGGTTTAGCTTGGAAGCTCCGCTAAGCTCCGCTTTCAGACTTTCCGAGGTGCCGTTTAGGTTTAGGATAGAAGCTCCACTGAGATCTATCTTAATAGTTTCTGCTGAGCAAGTAAGTTTAGCAGATGTAGCTCCGCTGAGCTCTATATCGCATAAATCGCTGTGGAAGTGCTCTTTTGAGTGTACTTTAGAAGCTCCTGAAAGGTCTATTAAAGTAAGGGAAGAAACTTCTGCTATAACGTTAATTGGCCCAACTTTGCTGCCCTTAGGTCTGATGCGATATCCGTTGTCTAATCTGAGTATTAGTACTCCGTTTTTTTCTTCTACTATGATATGTTTCATAGTTCTTTCTGGTGCAGATACTGTAACCTTGCCATTATTTCCTTTTACAAGTTCAACCTCAAATATACTGCCGGCCTTAATACCGTGTAGATCAGAAAATGTAAGCTTTTTTGAAATCAGCTCTTCATTAGAAGAAGTATTGCTTGATGAGCGCACAACCGTTACTTTGCCACCTTTTGTGGGTTGTTGTGCGTAAATATTAGTATGTATTGCTAATATAAATAATAGAATTAGTGATGTATAAAATTTATTCATATCTGTAAATGGTAATTGGTGAGATGATTTTGTTCTTATGATATTTGCAAATATTTGGTGTATAGCTATTCTAGTTCTTCTTTGTTGTGGGCAATAAATATCTTTATTCTGTTAAGCCCTTCCATTTTTTGATTATAATATTCTTTCAGGATTTTTTGCTTTTCTTTTTTGGGCATATCGGCAGGGAGTTGCAATGCCAGTGGTTCTTCATCAGACAGTATAGAAGATATCGAATAAAGAATATCTTGTCTGTCTTCTTTTGTAAGCTCCTGCCCTTCTTCCGACAACTGTTTGCCATATTCTTTAATGGCATACAAGTAGTTGCTCTCTATTTGGTTAATATAAAGGTTCTTGTTCAGATGATTAAGGCATAAGGCTATGGTTATGACCGTTAAAGCCGGAGCCAGTATCCATGCAGAGCGTTTACCTGCAGTGGGATTGTGTAGGTAGGAGAGTATTCTTTCCCATATTGTTTTTGGAGCGGAGCAATGTTCTTTCAATTTACGGGCAAATCTCTCTTGATGACCTATTGGTATCTGAACATTCTCTGTAGCCGCATTGTGTTCATTGAGCAGTGCTTCAATATCAATTTCATATTTTTTCATAAATACCCTCCTCCTTTAATAGAGTGGCGAGTTGTTGCCTGCCTCTCATAAATTTACTTCTTATAGAGTTTTCCTTTTGAGCAGTTATTTCAGATATTTCTTGATAGTCATAGCCTTCTATGAGTTTTAACGACACTATCTGACGATACTTCTGTGGTAGTTTTGCTATAAGGCGTATTATCATTTGTATCAAGTCGGTTCTTTTGCTATCCTCTGCAGTAGTTCCCTCTTCAGATACCTGTATTTTCATGTCCGACAGAAATGCTTGTGCAGTTTTTCTCTTGCGTACAATATCCAACGACTTATTGATGCAGCTTCTCATGAGGTATGCTCCTAAGTTGTTTATATTTGGAATATTATAGCTTGTGCATACATTAAGCACTGTTTCCTGCATAACATCTTCAGCCTCCTGACTATTGCCCAATATCTTAAACGATGCAAGGAATAGTCTTTTTGAGTGCTCGTTGTAGATTGTCTCTATTTCTTGTCGGTTTAGCCTCATTCCATAAATATGACGTATGCGCTGCTTTGTTGTTGCAATTTATACATTAAAAACTTAAATTTGTGTGCATGCGAAGAAAATATCAATTAAATAACCTTATATATGAACAATTCTATTTTCAGTTTTCCTACACCTGCTAATGAACCGGTAAAAGGATATTTGGCGGGAAGTCCAGAGCGTGCTGCCATTGAGGCGGAACTTAAAAGACAAAGAAAAATCGTGGTTGAGATTCCTCTTATCATAGGAGGAAAAGAGGTAAAAACCGGCAATCTCGGGAATGTCGTAGAACCTCATAACCATAAACATATTCTGGCTAAGTATCATAAGGCTTCAGAAAAAGAAGTGAAGATGGCAGTAGATGCTGCAATGGCAGCTCACAAGCAGTGGGCTGAAACTCCTTGGAGAACAAGAGCTGCTATTCTCCTAAAAGCTGCAGATCTCATAGCCGGAAAGTACAGGGCTCTAATCAATGCTTCTTGTATGCTTGGGCAGAGCAAGAACATGTATCAGGCTGAAATAGATTCGGCTTGCGAACTTATAGACTTCTTACGCTATAACGCTGCGTTTGCTTCTGAAATATACTCAGTTCAGCCAAAATCTGCACCTGGGCAGCTAAACTCCATGGAATATAGGCCATTAGAAGGCTTTATATTGGCAGTTACACCATTTAATTTTACCTCTATAGCCTCTAATCTTAACATGACTCCTGTACTTATGGGTAATACTACGGTATGGAAACCTTCTACTACATCACTTTTATCTAATTATTATCTGATGAAGGTGTTTATGGAGGCCGGCTTGCCTGCAGGAGTTGTGAACTTTGTACCTGGCCCTGGTTCTGTTATAGGTAAGGTAGCCCTTGCATCACCGGATTTGGGCGGTATTCACTTTACCGGCTCCAGTTCAACTTTTTACGGCTTGTGGAAGACCGTTGGTATGAATATAGACAAGTATAAGACCTTCCCTCGTCTTGTAGGAGAAACCGGCGGAAAGGATTTTATCTTCGTGCATAACAGTGCAGATCCTGAGGCTGTTGCAAATGCTGCTTTTTGCGGTGCATTTGAATATGCCGGGCAGAAATGTTCAGCAGCCAGCCGTATGTACTGCCCTAAGAGTTTGTGGCCTAAAGTGTTAAAGGGGTTGAAGGAGAGGTGTGCTAAAGTTAAGGTTGGAGATGTGATGAATCCGGAAAACTTTGTAAACGCTGTTATAGACGAAGCTTCTTTTGATACAATTTCAAAGGCAATTACTTACGCTAAGAGAAGCAAAGATGCAGAAGTTGTAATAGGCGGCCAGTTTGACAAGAGCGTAGGGTACTTTATTCAGCCTACTGTAATAGTAGCTAAAACCCCTAAATTCAGAACAATGGAAGAAGAATTATTCGGTCCGGTTTTAACTGTATATGTTTATGAAGACAAGAATTTGGAAAAGACTCTCGACCTTTGCGATACTACTTCTCCTTATGGTCTGACAGGTTCTGTATTCGGACAAGACAGACTGGCTTGTGATTATATCTGCAACAGGCTTCGTTACAGTGCCGGCAACTTCTACATAAACGATAAACCAACCGGTGCAGTGGTTGGACTTCAGCCTTTTGGCGGAAGCCGTGCATCCGGAACAAACGATAAAGCCGGTAGTGCATTCAATCTTATGAGATGGGTTACTTCCAGAGCTATTAAGGAAACCTTGGTTTCTCCTCTTACATGGAAGTACACTTACATGAAGTAGTAACAGTTTAAGATGGCCAAATCAGTTCATCAACTACATCGTGAGGCAATGGTGGTAGATACCCATTGCGATACTCCGTTAAGAATAGATGAGGAACACGCAGATCTGGGCGTAAGGAGTAGCGAAGGGCATAACGATTTTATAAGAATGAAAGAAGGCGGTTTGGATCTTTCTTTCTATGCCATATTCACACGAACTAAACTTACGCCTGATCAGGCCACCGTACAGGCTATCAGGTTAATAGGCGAGACAAAGGATGTTATCTTTGCCAATAGAGACAAAGTAGAGTTAGCATATTCGGTAAGGCAGGCACGAGAAATTAAGAAGGGGGGAAGGGGAGCTATAATGTTAGGAATGGAGAATGGTTCTCCGATACAAAACGATATAGCTATTCTAAACGAGTTCTATCGAATGGGGATTCGCTATGTAACCTTGTGCCACTCTGCTCATAATCAGCTATGCGATAGTTGTGCTCCTAAAAAACCGCATTGGCACGGGCTTTCTCCTTTCGGCAAGACTGTGGTGGAGCAGATGAATCGCTTGGGTATGATTGTGGATGTTTCGCATCTTTCAGATGAATCTTTCTATGATTGTCTGAAATATTCCAAAGCTCCTATAGTGGCAACACACTCTTGCTGTAGAGCTCTTTGTAAACACCCGAGGAATATGACAGACAAGATGATAAAGGATCTTGCTAAAGCAGGCGGGGTGATACAAATCAATTTTTATCCTGCTTTTTTAAGCGATGAGTATGGTACCCAAGCTTATTTTGAGGCAGCTGATGAGTATGATGCTGCAATGAAGGCGTTTTGGAGAAGTGGTAAAAAGGGGAAGCGAGAAATTGCTGAGTTGAAAAAGCATACAGCTTATCTAAAAAAGAACTTTCCGCCTCCGTCTTATAAACTTGTAGTAGATCATATAGAGCATGTAATCAACCTAGTAGGGGTAGATTATGTGGGCATTGGTTCAGACTATGATGGCATAGAAATGCCGCCTGCCGGCTTGGAAGATGTAAGCAAGTTAGAGG
>ONYJ01000062.1 GCA_900322025.1 uncultured Bacteroidales bacterium
CAGCTGTATAGGGGAAATCGTACAACAAAATACAATGCAGAAAACTTTAGGGCATTTCGTTCTGCAAACTATCCGGTACTTGCAGATGTGGGCATACATATAAAGTATAACAGGCATCTTATACAGTATCCTTTGGATTGGGAAAAACCTTTGAGGGTGAGAGATAAAATGGATACCAATGTGGCTATCTTAAAGATATTCCCCGGCATAACTCCAGAGGCTGTAGATGCTGTTATGGGAACCAAGGGGTGCCGGGCAGTGGTTTTGGAAACCTTCGGAAGTGGGAATGCTCCTACCTCCAAGTGGTTTGTTTCTACTATGAAAAAGTGGATAGATAAGGGTATGATAATAGTTAATGTAACTCAGTGTCTGGCCGGGAAAGTAGATATGGGGGCTTATGCAACAGGAGTAGCGCTTAGGCAGGCAGGGGTTATAAGCGGCTATGATGCTACTACAGAGGCCATTCTATGTAAGCTGTTTGTGTTATTGGGGCGTTACGGCTCTGCAGAGAGAGTGAAAAAGGAGATGCAGAGGGCTTTACAAGGAGAGTTTTCTGCTATTTAGCCTGCTTCATCGATTTTTTTTGGCAACTTGTTTACATGTGTGGGAAAAAAGTGCTATATTGCACGTCGTTTTACGGAAAATAATAACAACATTGTTTAATACTTTAATCACAACAAAATTTATGAAAAAAATTTTCATGTTTTTGGCAGTAGCAGGTCTAATGGCCATCTCTGCCCAGAACGCAGTAGCTCAAGACGGACAGGCTGAGGCTACAACCGAGCAGGTTGCTCCAGCTACAGAGGCAGCACCTACTTCTGCTGATATTTTCAATAAGAAGTCGGATACTCCTCTTTACCAGCAGATCAAGACCAAGTTCATAGAAGGTGGTCCTGCTTTCATGGTATGGGTTGTTCTCTGTTTGATACTCGGTTTAGCAGTAGCTATTGAGAGAATCATCTATTTGAGCATGGCTACAACAAACAACAACAAGCTTTTGAATGGAGTAGAAGAAGCTCTCAAGAGAGGTGGTATTGAGGAGGCTAAAAACCTATGCAGAGACACACGTGGCCCTGTTGCTTCTATTTTCTATCAAGGTCTTTCTCACTACAATGAGGGTCTTGCCAGCGTAGAGAAGAACATTACTGCCTATGGTGGTGTTCAGATGGGTAAACTCGAGAGTGGTCTTTCTTGGATAGCTTTGTTTATTGCTCTTGCTCCTATGTTGGGATTCTTGGGAACAGTAGTAGGTATGGTTGGCGCATTCGACGCTATCGAGGCTGCCGGTGATATTTCTCCAACCGTTGTTGCTGGTGGTATTAAGGTTGCTTTGATTACAACTATTGCCGGTTTGATTGTTGCGGTTATTCTTCAGATTTTCTACAACATCATTGTTGCTAAGATAGATTCTATAGTTAATTCAATGGAAGAGGCTTCTATCAACTTTGTAGATGTACTCACCAAACACAACGCAAAATAATTAATTTCAAAGAGATATGAAAGGCAAATCTTTGAAGATATTCTTTTATTTACTGCTTATAGTATCGGTTGCAATCGGATTGTTGTTCCTCTTCCTCAATAAAGGTGAGAGCGATGACACTATGGTTTCGCCGTTGCTTAATTGGGCATACATTCTTTTGGGTCTCGGTGTGTTATTGGCGTTATTCTTGCCTTTGATTTACCGTAGCGGAAAGGGTGGAAAGTCCACACTCAAGAACCTTGGGTTCGTAGTGGCAGTATTGGTGATTTCTTGGCTGCTTGCTTCAGGTAATCCTGTACAGAGCCTGAGCCTCAGCGAAGAGCCATCAAAGGCCGTTTTGAAAATGGCGGACACTGTCCTCATTATGTCTATAATTCTGCTGGGCGTAGCTATATTGGCTACAATCTTCAGCAGCCTTTTAAGGAGAAAGTCTTAAATAAATTTAGAAAATGGCTAGAAAAACACCCGATATCAATGCTTCCAGTCAGGCGGATATTGCATTCTTGCTTTTGGTGTTCTTCTTGATAACCACCACTATGGATGTGGACAAGGGTATTTCAAGAAAGCTTCCTCCAATGCCGGAAGAAAATCAGCAGCAAGAAGAGGTGAAGATCAACCGTAGAAACATTGTTGTAGTGAAAATCAATTCACAAGACAGAATCATGGTTGGCTCCACTCCAACTGATGTAAGCCAGATTAAGGATAAGATAGTTGAGTTCCTGACGAACCCTTCAGATGATCCTAATATGCCTGAGAAGGAAACTAAGTTTATCAAGGGCTTAGGAAATTATCCGGTATCCAAAGGTGTGGTTTCTTTGCAGAATGACAAGGGAACTTTGTACAATACGTACATTCAAGTTCAGAACGAAATTGTGAAAGCTATCAACGAAATAAGAGATCAGTTTGCACAGAGTCATTTCGGAAAGAAATATGCACAGTTGGACGAAGAACGTCAGAAAATTGTAAAAGACGCTGTTCCTCAGAATATTTCCGAGGCAGAGCCTAAGGATGTTAAAGCTAAAAAGTAAGGAGGTATCAAATGGGAAGGTTTAGAAAAAGCGAAAAGAAAGCTGCTCCTGCCATCAGTACAGCTTCTCTTCCAGACATAGTATTTATGCTATTGTTCTTCTTTATGATATCAACTTCTTTCCGCCAGACAGACAAGTTGGTGCAGGTAAAACTTCCTGCTGCCACCGAGAATGTCAAGTTGGAGAGAAAGGATCTGACTTCCTACATTTATGTAGGTTCTCCAATTCCTGCCAAGCAGGCTCAGTTTGGAACAGATTCCAGAATACAGCTTAACGATTCCTATAGGACAGTTAACGAAATCAGAGACTTTATCGCATCAGAAAGAGAGTCTCGTGCAGAGGGAGAACGCGATCAGATGACAGTTGCTATCAAGTCTGATGAAAATGTTCGTATGGGTATAATAACCGATATCAAACAGGAACTTAGACGTTGTTCAGCACTCAAGATTATGTATGTAGCTCGTCAGCTCGAGCAGAAGTAATCTGATGTAGAAAAATGTAAAAGAGATGGTCGAAGCTTTTCGGCCATCTCTTTTTTTATCTCTATTTTTAGTACATTTGTTTCCAAATCTATTTTTTATGAAACAAAAATTTTCTTTTTCCAGACTTGGGCTATGCGTTTGTATAGTATTATTGTGTGTGTCAGGTGCTTATGCGCAGAATTCGGCAACTTGCCATCATCAACAGAAAAAAGCTAAGTATGTTTTCTTATTTATAGGCGATGGAATGGGATTTCAACATGTAGCTCTTACAGAAGCTTATCTTGCTTACAAGCAAGGTAAAATAGGAAGTGAGCCTCTGCAGTTTACTCAGTTTCCTGTTCTGGGTATGGCTACCACATATTCTAAGTCTAACATAATAACCTGCTCTTCTGCCTCTGCTACCGCTTTGGCTTCGGGGATTAAAACAAACAACAATACGGTGGGTGTAGATGCCGACAGTATAGCTGTTTATCAAATAAGTTACAAGCTGAGGGATTTAGGCTATAAGATTGGCATTATGACAAGTGTTACTATAGATCATGCTACTCCAGCTGGTTTCTTTGGTCATAATATCAGCCGCAAAAACTATTTTGAATTGGCTATGGAGTTACCTAAGAGCAATTTCCACTTCTTTGGCGGCGGTGGCTTTCAGGGTGCGTTCAATAAGGATATTGCCGATGCCGAGGGTAAAATTTATAAGAACCTCAACGATTATGGCTACACAGTGGCTTGTGGTGTAGATGAATATGAGGCAAAAAAGGCCGCTTCAAAAAAGATGCTACTTCTGCAGAAAGGCGACAAGAAAAACAGCATACTTCCTTATGCAATAGGTCGTAAGGATAACGATCTTACTTTAGCACAGGTTGTTACATCGGCTATAGACTATCTCTATACGCCAGAGGGAAAGGGGTTCTTTATTATGGCTGAAGGAGGGAAAATAGACTGGTCGGCTCATTCTAATGATCCTGCCGGTGTTATTATGGAAACCATAGATATGGATAATGCCATTAAGGTGGCTTATGAGTTTTACAAGCAGCATCCGGATGAAACTCTCATAGTTGTAACTGCCGATCACGAAACAGGGGGTCTTGCTCTTGGTAGAAAGTCTGGTTACAGATACTATCTGAACGTTGTTGACGAGGCTATGCAGAAGTTCTCAGATATGGATATAAATGCGGAGAATTACATGTCTAAGGAAGTGCTTGATACAGTTAGTACCAAGGCAAGAATAGGCTGGACTACTGCCAGCCACACAGGAACTTATGTTCCGGTATTTGCTGTTGGGGCAGGTAGTGGCAACTTTGCCGGCAGAATAGATAATACGGATATTCCCAAGCGCATTATGGAGGCTATGGGGGCTGTGGCACCATACACAGATCATTATTATAAGCGTAAAGCGATATTTGAAAAGGAAGCTCCTATTTGCAGCAACGACATAGTTTTCTTGGGGAATTCTCTTACAGAAGGAGGTAATTGGGCAGGATACTTTACTGCAACAGAAAATGCTCTTAAAAAGAAGGGCGGGGCTATAAGAAATCGTGGAATAGTGGGAGATACTTTCGGAGGCATAGACGCACGCTTGGATCAGATACTTCCGGGCTCTCCGGCTTCTATATTTCTGCTCACGGGAGCCAATGATGTAAGCCATAATCTAACTGCAGATTCTATTGCAAACGGTATTATGGAGGTTGTGCGCAGAATAAAAAGAGAGAGTCCAAAAACCAAAGTGTATCTGCAGAGCCTTCTTCCAATTAATGAAAGTTTTGGCCGTTATCGTTTGCTTGCCGGCAAAACAGCAATGTTTTCTGAGATAAATGCAAAGTTGGAGAAGATGGCAAGGCAGGAGAAAGTAACTTTCATCAATATCTATCCGCTTTTCCTTGCTAATGGAGCCAAGGATGTAAATCTTCCACCGGCAGAACAGGTGCTTAATCCAAAACTTACGGCAGATGGTTTGCATCTTACAGCCGATGGATATAAAATTTGGGCAGAAGCTATTAGGAAATATGTAAAATAATCTTACTTAAAGAGTGAATAAGAGATAATACTATCGTAACAAGGAGTTTATATTATGGGTGAGTTTTCGCGTAAAAGCATTAAAGAGTTGTTTTTGCAGCAACCGGGTTGTGATGTCGTAGTTAAAGGTTGGGTAAGAACCAAAAGAGGCAATAAAAATGTTAGTTTCATTGCTCTGAACGATGGAAGTACTATCCGCAATATGCAGATTGTATGCGATGGCCAGAAGTTTTCGGAGGAACTGATGAAGGATATTACCACAGGCGCCTGCCTTTGTGTAAAGGGCAAGCTTGTGGAGAGTATGGGACAGGGGCAGAGCGTTGAAGTTCAGGCAGATAACATAGAGGTTTACGGTAAGGCAGATCCAGCAGACTATCCTTTACAGAAGAAGGGTCATTCTATGGAATTTTTGCGTGAGATTGCCCATCTGAGAATGAGGACCAATACCTTTGGCTGCGTAATGAGAATCCGTAACGCCATGGCCTTTGCAATACATAAATATTTTAACGAGCACGGGTTCTTTTATCTTCATACTCCGCTGATTACAGAGAGCGATTGCGAGGGTGCCGGCGAAATGTTTCAGGTAACAACAATGGATCTGAAGAATATTCCGATAGATAAAGAAACAGGCAGTGTTGATTTTTCTACCGATTTCTTTGGCAAGCAAACGGCACTTACGGTAAGCGGTCAGTTAGAGGGGGAGTTAGGTGCTACGGCATTAGGTAAAATTTATACTTTCGGTCCTACTTTCAGGGCCGAGAACTCCAATACCCCTCGCCACTTGGCAGAATTCTGGATGATAGAGCCGGAAATGGCTTTCTACAGCAACTCAGACAACATGGAGCTTGCAGAAGACTTTATAAAGTATCTGGTGCAGTATGCATTGGATAATTGCAGAGAAGATTTAGAATTCTTAAACAATATGTTTGACAAAGGTCTTATTGAGCGTTTGCAAAGTGTTGTAGGTATTACTTTTCAGCGTGTTACATATACAGAAGCTATTGAGATACTGGAAAAATGTGGAGAAAAATTCGAATTTCCGGAGCATTGGGGTACAGACCTTCAGAGCGAGCATGAGAGATTTCTTGTTGAAAAGCATTTCAAGAAACCGGTTATTCTTACAGACTTCCCGAAGGAAATCAAGGCTTTTTACATGAAGCAGAACGATGACGGAAAAACCGTGCGCGGCATGGATGTTCTCTTCCCTAAGATAGGAGAGATAATAGGGGGCAGCGAGCGAGAATCTTCTTATGATAAGATAATGAACCGCATAAACGAACTCAATATGGATACTGCAAACCTTTGGTGGTATCTTGATACCAGAAGATGGGGGACTTGCCCACATGCAGGCTTTGGCCTTGGATTTGAGCGTTTACTGCTATTTGTTACTGGTATGCAGAACATTAGGGATGTAATACCATTCCCTCGTACACCTAAGAATGCTGAGTTCTAAGAGTTTTTCTATTTTGATACTTAGCGGGCTTGCCGTTTCTGCCCCACATTCTATACAAAATAAAAACAGGTGGTTGTAAGATAATAGATTAAATATTTGATATATGCTGATTATAGGAATAGCCGGTGGTACAGGTTCTGGTAAGACAACGGTAGTAAGAAAACTCAGAAACTTGCTCAAAGAAGAAGATGTGGCGGTTATATCGCAAGACTCCTACTATAAAGACAGTAGTCATCTCTCCCCAGAGCAAAAGGCTGCGAACAACTTCGACCATCCAAATGCAATAGACTGGGAACTACTGGTTTCGGATCTTAAAGAGCTCAAGAATGGGAGGCCTATAGAATCTCCGGTGTATTCTTATATTACCTGTACGCGTAGTACAACAGAAACTGTGCATGTGGAGCCGGCTACAATTATTATAGTAGAGGGCATTCTTATTTTCACCAGTGAAGAGCTGAGGAATATGTTTGACATATCCATCTTTGTAGATGCAGATGCAGATGATAGGCTTGGACGAGTTATTCAGAGAGATATTGAAGAGCGAGGCAAAACAATACAGCAGGTTCTAAAGCGTTATCAAGAAACAGTAAAACCAATGCACTTGCAGTTTATAGAACCCAGCAAGCGTTATGCAGATATAATAGTTCCGCAAGGAGGCCACAATAGGGTGGCTATCAGTATTTTGATAGCTACTATAGAAAAGGCGCTCCTCACTCGGGGCGAATAGTTGCAATCAATATCCATAAATTCCTCAGTAGTACGGCAGAGGCTCATGAACGAGAATAAGATAATTACGGATAGAGATATAGAGCGGTTTAGCAAAGCAGATAAACTTAGCAAGCGTGCAGGTATCTATATTACGGTTATCTTCCATCTTGTGTTGGTAATAGTACTTCTGATTTTTTCCATATCTACGGTAACCAAGGGCGAAGTTTCGTTTATAACAGATTCAGAGGGCTTGATTCAAAAGCAAAAGCTTCTTGAAGAGGAGCGCCGACAAGAAGAAATAAAGGCCATAGCCAAAGCTCAGTTAGAAGACCAGCTTGCCGGGCGTGCAGTTAATACATACAAGGCAGTGCCTGTTTCCGGTAATGCCAAACTCAAAGACGACCGCAATACAGATGCCGATAGGCTTTATAAAGAGGCGGAAGACCTACAACAACGCATAAAAGCTGCCGCAAAAATAAACACTTCTGAGGGGGCGGATGACATATCGTTTCCCAAGGAAAACTCGGAAGTTGCAGAAGAGGTTAAACCTTATCAGGGGCCGTCTGTATTATATTGGATACTTGATGGCAGGAGAGCCTTTTCTTTGCCGATTCCGGTTTATAAATGCAAGGGTGGAGGCGATGTAACCGTGCAGATATATGTAGGCCGTAATGGTTATGTTCAACGGGCTATAATACTCAGCGATGTTTCTGTGCCGGACGAATGTGTTCGCAATGCAGCCCTTAATGCTGCACAGCGCTCGCGCTTTTCTTCTAACGATATAGCTCCGGAGCCACAGTTAGGCCAGATAACCTATCGTTTTATAGCTCAGTGAAACAATTTTAGCCTAAGGATTTCTGCCAGTTCCATGCAGAGCGGAGCACGTCCTCTATAGGGGTATCGGCTTTCCATCCAAGCTCTCTTTCTGCTTTTTTAGGATCTGCCCACACTTGCTCTATATCTCCTTGCCTGCGCGGAGCTATTTGATAAGGAAGATTTACTCCTGTGGCTTTCATAAAACCATTTACAAGTTCGAGTACGCTGAGGCCTTTTCCTGTTCCTAAATTATATACAAACCATCTGCCTGTTTTGGCAGCTTCTATGTATGTAGGCTCTTCTATTGTATGGTTGTTTGCGTTACTGTCTGTACTGCTCAGAAGCTTGTCTATGGCTTTTACATGAGCATTGGCTAAATCTACTACATAGATATAGTCTCTTATGCAGCTTCCGTCTGGAGTATTATAATCGTTGCCAAATACATTCAGATGATCTCTGATTCCAGCAGCTGTTTGAGTTACAAATGGTACTAAATTCTGTGGTACCCCTCTTGGGAGTTCTCCTATAAGGGCGGATGGATGAGCACCTATAGGGTTGAAATACCTCAAAGCACACACTTTCAATTCAGGGAAAGCTATTACGCTGTCGGATAAAATTTCCTCGGCCATTTGCTTGCTTTTCCCATAAGGAGAGAGACTTCTTTTCAGAGGAGCATTTTCTGCGATAGGCAGATGCTCTTTGTCTGGTTGCCCATAAACAGTACAAGATGAGGAGAATACTATATTCGCTTTTTCTGCCTGCTCATTCATTAGAGATATTAGATTGAGTAGCGAAACAATATTGTTGCGATAATAGAGCAGAGGCTTGTCTATACTTTCTCCCACAGCTTTACAGGCAGCAAAATGCACCGCTCCTACTATATCCGGATGCTTCTGGAATACCTTGCTGAAGGCATCGCGATCGGAACAGTCTATTTCTTCAAAATTTACAGTTTTGCCCAATATTTTTTCTATACGACCGATCACATTCCTTTCTGAATTGTAAAAGTTATCTACTCCTACAACATCGTAACCGGCCTCGCTCAGTTGAACCCAAGTGTGAGAGCCTATGTAACCAGCGGCCCCCGTGAGAAGAATCTTTCCCTTGCTCATAGTGTTTCAAAAAAATTAAATTTGTGCGCAAATTTAACTATTTAACAGAATTAGTGCAGACTTTAATACTATTTATTTATAGGAAAATCTATTTTTGTTTGCGCTAAGTATTATAGGCAATGCTTTGTTTATGTACTAAGCGTGCAAGAATTTATATTGAGTAATATATTATGAAAAGGAACATTATTTTCTCATTGATAGGAGTGGCTTTAGGAGGGCTTCTTCTGTCTTCTTGTTCAGGTGGTAAGCCTGAGAGTGTAACCGCAGTTGTTGCCGGCCATAACGGCCAGCCTGCTGCAGTAGTAGTTAAATATGCAAAAGCTGTTTCTGCTCAGAGTGTTACAGCAGATGCTTACAGTGTAGCCGGTCAGGAAATAGAGAGTGTTTTTGTTACAGATAAAGACATTACAGCAGCCCCTGCAAAGTCTGAGTGCGATGCTTCTAAGCATGCCGCCTGCGATTCTACAAAGCACGATTGCTGCAAAGCTGCCGGTGAACAGCACAACTGCGGCAAAGCAGCCGGCGAACAGCACGATTGCGGTAAAGCAGCCGGCGAGAAGTCTGAGTGCGATACTACAAAAGTTTGCCATAAGGCTGAGGAAGCAAAAGCATGCAAAGGCCCGGAGAGCGTGGATGGTCAGTATGTTGTAATTGTTTTGAAGAAGAATTGCGCAGCACATACCGGTGAGAAGCACGATTGCGCTAAAGCAGCCGGCGATTCTACAAAGCACGACTGCGGCAAAGCTCAGAAATGTGAGCTTGCAGTTCCTGCAATTACAGTAGAGCAGGTTAAAGAGATAAAATATGTAGATGGTGGCGCTGTTAAGGCATGGGGAAAGGCTTTCCCTGCAACAAAGGCAGTTCCTTGTATGAAGAAGGGACACAGAGCACATCATCATGGTGGCGAGGCTTGCAAAGGCGAGAAGTCTGAATGCGATGCTCAGCATAAAGATTGCCCTAAAGAGGCTACAAAATAAATTTGATAGATACAAAATGGGATGATGTATGGCTTTTTTAGGTCATACATCATTTTTTTATTCTGTTGTTTTATCTGCTAAGGTTCTGTGGTAGTGGCAACTGAGAGGTGCTGAGAGTTTACCGTGCCAATTGTGCATTCCGCCTCCCATGCAGTTCTTGAATTGGCGGCATTCTGAACAGATACTTTTACGGGCCCAGTTCCTGTTTCTGAAAGCCCCGAACTTGTTCTGCCAGATTTCATAAAGATTATCGCGATATATATTGCCTTGCGAAAAAGCATCGCGATCTATATTTGGGCAGGCGCAAATTCTGCCGTCTATTAAAACGGAGGCTATGTTTATTCCGGCATGGCAGAAGAACCTGACCGGGCGTACCTTTTCTTCGTACTTCCCAAGGTAACCTTCGCAGCTGAACGCTACCTCCATAGTCTGTTTTGAATCAATATCTGCTTTGCGGTTCAGTTCTCTTTTTTGCTGAATGAAATCCATTAGTTTTACCATTTCGTGATTGGTTAGATGCAGCTCCGGTTCTTGGACGGCTCTGCCTATTGGGATAATGGTAAAGATTCGCCACTTTTTAACACCGAGCGA
>ONYJ01000032.1 GCA_900322025.1 uncultured Bacteroidales bacterium
AAGATACAACAAATAATTTGAAATCTCTATTTATCTAATTGCTTTTGCTTATCATAGTTAATTCTAATCTTGCAATCTTACTACCCTGCTACCTACAAATCCGCTCTTAATAGATGTTTGCAATAATAGTTGAATTGCGTAATTTTGAAGAGGGAATTTAAGTATAATAATCAGAAAAAATGGACAGTTCTAACAAGAAACCGCTTATAGGGGTTATGCCTTTATGGGACTCCGAAAAAGAGAGTATATGGATACTTCCTCATTACCTTGATGCAATAATAGGGGCTGGCGGCCTGCCTATTGTATTTCCGTTTACGGCAGACCTTAAAGATGTGGAGCAGCTAACTAAATTATGCAATGGCATACTTTTAACGGGAGGCCAAGATGTATCGCCTTCTGTTTATGCAATGGAAGACGAAACAGGTAAGACTATAACATCTCCTTTGAGGGATACTCTTGAATCTCATGTGCTTGAGATTGCACTAAAAAAGGATATGCCGATATTTGGAATATGTCGTGGTCTGCAATTTATCAATGCTTTTCTTGGAGGTACACTATATCAGGATATTCCATTGCAGTATCCAACAACCGTAAGCCATCGTCAGTCTAAGCCGTACGATAGTCCCGTTCACAAAGTTACACTTAGCGGTTCTCTTAAAAAGTTGTTATCAAGTATTCAGGATAGTTCATTATATTCCAATGAGTTAACTGTAAATAGCCTCCATCATCAGGCAATAAGGAAACTCGCTCCACCTCTACAACCAATGGCTGTTTCGGAAGACGGACTCATAGAAGCAACTGAACTGCCCGACAAAAAGTTTGTATGGGCAGTTCAGTGGCATCCCGAGTTTCTTTTCCGTACAGACGCCTTTAGTATAGCACTCTTTAGGCGTTTTGTAGAGTCTTGTTCTTAACCTTATTCGGCAACCGGCATAATTGCAAAGCCGGCCGCATTTGAAAAACTTGCGTTACTGCGCAGCGTTTGAGCCTTATTTCCCGAGAAATTAAGGAAAAGTGGGGCATCCACCGTAGGATCGTAGGACGCTGTCCAGTATTTGCCGAATTCGCTATCTTTATACACACCACTCGTCTGGCCACGATAACCTGTGTAAGGAACAAAAACAACTCCTTGCTCAGGCGCTGAGTGTTGGGCATAGAAGTAGAAGCCTTTATCGGTACTGGAATTTGGTTTTATGGCATATAGACCTGTTCCCGATACTTCGTTCATAGGCTCGTCGGTAAAACCTGTAAACACGTTTTTGTTAGGAACCTTAAAACCCGGTGGGCACGGGTCGTAAACTGTTTTTGTTACAACTTCATCTTTGCCACGGGTAGTCATAGAAGAGTTCCATAGGTTGTGATAATGTATACCGAACCACGATATATTAATTCCGGATGGTTTGCAGAACATATGCGGCTTCTGGATAGAAATAGAATATTGTAGGTAGTCATAAGCATCGGATGTAGTCTGTTGCGCTGAAATCGCAATTCCGGCAGCATCATATACGGTTCTTTCTGAGGTGGTTGCAATTATAGCAGGAATCATAGGGTCTTTTCTTCCCCATTGATAATGAGTTACAGATGCGCCATCGCCAATATTTCCATCCTGAAGTAAGTATAATTGTTTTTCCTTTCCGGTAGCTGTTTGCTTAAACTTTACCATTACATGCCGTGGCGGTATTTTGTTTCCCTTTGTAAATCCTAACGCAGCAGAAAGCATATTATTTGGTTCTACCACACTTTTATACGGTATATCAGGATAGGAATATATGGGTATGGTAGCTAAATTCTGAGAAGGATTATCCATAAACCATAGATGCCAACTCCAAACGATAGTAGTACCACTCTTGGCAGCTATAACGGCATTGCCCTGAGCTATCTTGTCTTTATCTACATAAAATTTGATGTAGGCTTTTCCGTCGTAACGGTCTATCTGAGCATCTTTAATTAAATCCTTAATGCTTTCCCATACAAGCGAAGCGCCATCTACTGCAATATTGTCTTCAATCCCAGAGATTGTAACAGTATTGTTTTCAATCCAAGGGTCTGTAATAGCAGTTTCGTCATGTTTTAAAAAAGCTGCCAGAGCATTAGTTCCTGTATAACTTGTTGTTTTATAAGCAGCCTCATTTACACTGCCATTTTTGATGGCATTTCCGTAAACGCAAGGAATCCTGTACCACCCGGGTTGGCTTATGACATAGCAGTTAGCTGTGTTTTGTGGAGTGCTACTCTCTGAACCTCCGTAAGGCGAACCATAAATATCATAACGGGAAAGGTCTCTTGGATTTGCTTCAGCACCAATTTCAGTTTTGTTTGCCCATGTGGTGCTTGTATTTTCGCTAAAGCTAAATGTGTATGTGGTGCCGTCAGAGCCTCCTCCCGTGGTAGTAAAGTCAGTTAGCCAATCCGGCTTGCTGTCTGTCCATGTTTTACCATAGTCTGTAGAAAACTGTGTAGTCCAAGCAGAACCAGTGTGGACACCGGTATGATTGGTTTTGTATGAAGTTATCTCGAATGTTGCACTTCCTCCTGCTTTAGTCAATGTTGCGGTAGTAGGGCCAACAACATCAAAAACGGTAGTAGTGGTAGTTTTCGGAGCAGAAATCAGTATGTTAGCTTTGTGTGTGGCCGGAACGGTTATAGGCACCATATTACTAGACTCTTTTTTGTCGAGTTTCAGGATCCGTTTTAAGCCTCCTTCAAAATTTAGGGTTACAGTAAGATCTGTCTGCGCCACAGGCAGGGCGAGCATAGTAATCTTATACGGAGTACTGCTACTCAACTGTATTCCGCCATCAGGAATGCTTACGGTGATAGACTTGCCCGGATTCTCTATAACAAGGGCTGTTGGATCGTATCCTAAATCTGTAATCGTAGCTTTAAAGTCGCCGGTTAAATTAGTAGTAGTAGAAGACAAGCTAACCGATATGAGTTTTTCATCTATGGCTTCTGTGCCGGATTGTGTAGAGATTGCAAACTCAAAAGTTGTAATCAGAGGTTTGAAACTTAGGTTTACATATTTAGATGTTGGTAGTGCAGTAACTTTTTCGGCAGCATACATATATGCATAATTCATATTTGGCCTGTATGTATGGTCTGTAGAAAAGTCTGTTGACTTTTTAACCACTTGAGTTGCCGGAATAACACCGGTAATGAGAGCATTATTTGTGCCTTGGGTTTCAAGTGTGGAAGTAGGTACGGTTTCACCGTTACTGATACTCTGAGATGGATATAATGCATAGAAAAAGTGCGGAAAAGTGGTGCCCCACTGTAGGCCATTACCCGTAGAAGGCACTATATCCGCAAAACTCTTTTCTTTTGCATCCTGCTTCTTAGTTACATTGTAGTCTGAAAACTTCTCCGAGCCGGATATAAGCGTGGCCTGTTGGCACATAACCCTTATTTTATCGCTCCCCGGCACCCAATTGATACTCTCTGTCTTATTGTCATCGGAATAATTACCACCATATACAGTTTTGGTTAAAACTTTAGTGCGGTAAGAGGTTGCTGCTCCAAAACGCACAGTATTGCCGTTAAGGCCATTATGTCCGTTTGTGGAGACTACGTCCATGTCTTTATGGCAGGAAGTGGCTATCGTTAATGTAACGGTGGCTATAATAGCCGCCAAAATGCGTCTTGTATTCATCGTTGTTCCTCCTTAGTAATTAATAAGTTATTGTGTATATACTTTTTCTAACCAAGCCAAAGGTATTTTGGCTTTGGCAAATACTATTCCACACAAACCTACCACGACATAATACTTGCCTTGAAACTCCAAAACATTTCCTTCTACCCCTTTTAGGGAGCCTTTTATTACCCTCACTCTATCTCCGAGACTTACCGGCTGATTTACGAGCCCGCCGGTTGTCAGACTTGCCTGAAATACCCTTATAAAGTCTTCCATCTGTTTTTCCGGAATTGTCATCATTGTATGTTTGGCATAATCAAACATATAATTTAGTGGCAGATTGTCCAAAACGCGTAAGTCGCAAGCATTCTGCTTGGTGGTTTTGATGAATACCATATTGTGGATGACAGGATGTTCTTTCAGTTTGCCTCTATAATTCTTTTTCTTTTCGGTAGGAATAAAATGCTCAATACCCAAGCTTTCCAGCTTAGATTTAACACCTAATTCCTGGCCATAACGTGTTCTGGCTGGGTACCATGCAGTTTGGGTGTTAATATGTTTTTGAGTATATATTTCCATTATTTATAGGGTTAAAATTTTCTGCCCGTTACTATACTCAGAAAAGTCTTTGCAAGTACTTTAGCATCAAAGAATAGAGAGCGGTTTCTCAGATAGTACAAATCTAAATCGAGACGTGTAAGCATTTTTTCCAAAGTATCGGTATAGCCGTTGTACAAAGTGGCGTAAGATGTTACACCGGGCCGCATCTGGTACAGGTAGCAATATCTGGGATTATATTCCATTATCTGATCTATAAAAAACTGCCGTTCCGGCCTATAGCCCACAAAAGACATATCTCCCCTAAAAACATTCCACAGTTGCGGGAGCTCGTCTAAATGATATTTTCTAAGAAATTTGCCGGTTTTTGTTAGTCGTGAGTCTGCGTCTCCCTTAAAAAGTTGAGCTCCATTGGCTTCTGCATTCATCTTCATAGTACGGAATTTTAATATGGTAAATGGCTTGCCATTTTTACCTATCCGCTCTTGTTTGTAGAGAATGTCTTTGCCATCGTCTAACTTTATAGCAATAGCACTTATTAGGGCCAAAGGAGAAAAAATAATCAGGAGTATAGCAGAAAGCGAGCAATCTAAAACTCTTTTTAAATTTCGCTCAGCCTGAGACATTTTGTCTGTAATAGGATCTACAACCATATTTTTGCCATGGCTTTTTGGGGTGCCGGAAACATTGCTCTTAGGAAACATTATGCAGTCTATGCCACCAAGCTTCCATTCCAATGTTTGCAGTTCTTCCTCATTTTGGCAATGATACACTACAATATCATCTATAACACGGCCCGACATACTTTTATCGGGACTAATGAAGCCAATCAAATTGTATTTATCAGACTTCATAATATCTTCTGCCATAGCTACAGCCCTCGCATCTGTTCCTGCCACAAGAGTATTTAGTTTGGCCGCCTCTTGCTTAACCTTATCTACATCTTCTTGTGTAAACATTATTGCCACAAGGCGTATATAGAACAGCACTATCGAGGTGAGCAGTGTATCTGCCAGAACAACCAAAACAGCAGATTCCAAAGAAGGGATAGTTACTGCCCTAAATATGAGAATCAAGACCATAACCACTTCCTTAATAAATATAGCTTTAACAAGTTTGAAAGAAGAACGGAACCTTACCCATCTTCTAACCATTCTGTGGCTACTGGATACTAATATTCCTAACAAAGAACCGCCCAAGGAGGCGCTAAGCCAAATATACACATCCGTGTTAAAATTAGCTATAGGGCCTGTTAGCCACCTGATGAGTAGTATTGCCAGTAAAGAAGAAATAACAGATAGCGCGCAGTCTTGAAAAAGTATCAGACTCGCACTTTTGTATTCTCCGTTTGAGTTTTTGCCTGTAGTCATCACAGATTTTTTTAATTTGATTAATAATCCCTAATCTAATAACACTATCTATCTAATAATATTATCCAACTTAAAAATACTCTCCAGCTTAAATAATACTATCTAACAGTACTACCAAATAAATGCTTCAAGTAATATTTGATAATACAATAGTAGCGGTTTCTATTAAAACCTACATCATAAGGCGAGTACAGAGCTAACGCTACTATAGGCCCACATGTGCAGGTATAACATACCGCAATATAATAAATCCTATCAAGGATTAAAAATTTTTTGTGGGCAAAGATAATATTTTTAGTATCAAAAATACCTAAACCATATTGTTTTCTGAAAAATAGGAGTACATACAATGCGAAAGAGGCAGAATATTTTTGAATACTTTGTTGTTTAATTGATGTTTTATTTTATCTTTGTGCGTGAATTTGAGTTGTAGCACTATGGTACGCCGCAGCATTACAAGCTGTGCAGGCGGAACAGTATGTTTGTAGAGAAGCGAAGTGCCCCTCATAATTTGTGATATTGAAAAACAGTGATAAATAGCGTAATACGATTTGCGTAAACAAAATTTTATTACAAGGATATGAAAAAACTATTTACAACTTTTGCGGCGTTAGCACTTAGTGTTGTTATGTTGTCCGCACAGTCTTCAGACAAGAAAGAAGGTTTCAACCTTTCTGTACAGGGAGGTTTGTCTATCTCTAAGAGTGAGAACACTTTTGTTTATCCCGATTTTAAAGAAACAGGAAAGTTGTTCAAAGGTCATGTGGGTTTAGCTGCCGGCTATGATTTTTCAGATAAATTCGGTTTGCGTTTGTCGGTATCTTACAGCGGCAATCCGGGAGCGTTGAATTCCAGAGAGAGCGGTGATAACTACTACCCTTACAAGTTTAATAGCGTTAATGTGTTTACAGATGCTATTCTTAACTTCAACACTCAAGAAAGAAGTTTCTCTCCAAAACTCTATGCAGGTGTGGGAGGTGCTCATTCATTTAAGTTCAAACAAGAATTTACAGGAGTGCCAACCGGAGTGGCAAAAGAGCAATGGAATGATATGAAGAGCAGTTATACTACGTTCGGCTTCCGTTTTGGCTTTATAGCCCAGTACGACTTTAACGAAGTTGTAGGAGTGTTTGCAGATTTGTGTGGCGAGGCTTATACAGATAAGTATAACGGTCTGACCAAGGCTAAAGGAAGCGAAGATACCGGCTTCCCATTTGATATGAGAGGTTTGCTTTCTGTAGGTGTTATCTTCCATTTTTAATCAAATATTTCTATAGCGTATGAAATTAAGAACGATATTAGCATCTGCTGCTTTATTATTGTTTTCGGCAGTTGCTTTTGCTCAAAATACAGAAGATACTAAAACCGAGGTAAAGGATATTAAAGCCGAGGTAGAAGATATCAGAACCAACGATTGGTTCTTTGGTGTTGGCGGTGGTCTTAACATAGGATTTGATGGTCAGAAGTATGCAGGCCGTAAAAATTCACATAGGGGTTCAGGTGCCGCTGTAACTGCTTACTTTGGTAAGTATTTTACTAAAGTATCTGGTTTTAGGGTAGGTTATACTGGTATAGCTACTTCTAACCAGTATAAGAAATTTGGAAAAGACGAATTCCATTATGCTCATGCAGATTTTCTTGTAAGGGCCGGCAATGTACTTGTACCATACGCACACGCAGGTTTTGTGAGTTTGGCTAACAAATCTGCAGCTGGTTTTGGTCTTGGTTTGATGGCTCCTATACGCTTATCGAGAGTATTCAGCGTGGTGCCGGATTTGAGGGCCACAGCAATCCCAAATGCCAAGTTTAGTGGCGAGAAAAAGAGAATGGGCTTCAACCTAACCGGAACTTTAGGGTTGCGCATTTCGTTCCCTGGCGGAGCACGCAAGCAACCTCCTGTAGTAGTAGAGCCGGAGCCTATACCTGTTAAGGATACTGTTGTTATTATTCAGGTTCAGAAAGATACTGTTGTTACTGTTCAGAAAGACACTGCAGTAATTGTGCACAAAGACACTACAGTTATAGAAAAGCCGGAACTTCCTGTTCCAAAGACAAGTCTTGTTTACTTCAAGGTGGGCAAGTTTGTGTTGGACGAAAACTCAAGAGAAATTCTCGATAAGTATGCAGAGTATCTGCTTCAGGCTACAGATATTAACATCCTTATAGAAGGTCATGCAAGTAGCGAGGGCAGTCTTACCCTAAACAAGAACCTTGCTATAAGGCGTGCCAATGTGGTAAGAGAATACCTCACAAGAAAGGGAGTTAAAGCGTCTCGTATAACGGTAGAGGGCAAGGGTATAGATTTCCCTGTTGCCGATAATGCTACCGAAGCAGGCCGCCGCCTTAACCGTAGGGCTGTGGTTATAGTTCAAGACTAAGAAAACTCAAGGGAGCAGGCGCGAACCATGCCCCCGAGTAAAGTTTGAACTTGGTTTTGATTTTGATTTGAGTTAGAGTTGAACTTTCTCCTTTTGAAATCATTTATATTAACAGATTTTTATAGAACATTTATAACCGGGA